>JALYJX010000109.1 GCA_030775065.1 Gemmatimonadota bacterium
GGAGGGTATACCTGCATCCCGCTGTAGCGCGCTCGCCCCGGCCTCCAGAGCGCCGAAGAGGGTGCCAGATGCAATCACCCAGGCTGGGTTCAAGCCGGCGAGCAGTGCTACGGCTATCGCTGTATAACCGTAGCCCGGTGAGATGTTTTCATAGAGCGCAAACGTAACGCCGTGTACCTCGATTGCTCCTGCAAGTCCGGCCAACGCGCCGCTGACCAGAAAAACATTCCGTGTCGTCCGCTCGACGTTGATCATGCCGGCAATTCGAGCCGCTCGCGGGTTTGCCCCGGTCAGTCTGAGCCTGAAGCCCGCAGCGGTGTTGCGAATCCCCCACCACGCAACGATCCCTGCAGCAATGGCCAGAATGAACCCAACGTGCAGTCTGGTGCCTTCGAGAATGACCGGAAGCTGGGCGGACGGAGCGATCGTTGATGTCTGCGGATAAATCTGCGTCGGTTCCTGAAGTGGGCCGCGCACAAGAAAGGAAATCAGATAGAGCGCAACGAAGTTCAACATGATTGTGCTTATCACTTCGAGAACATGGAACCGGTTTCTCAGCTCAGCGGCAATCGCAGCCCACAAGGCACCAGCGAGCATGCCGATAATCAGCGCAACGAGAATCGTGACCGGCCCGAGAGAGCTTCCCAGCTTCAGGCTGAAGGCCGTTGATGTACAGGCACCGATCAATAGCTGTCCTTCGGCGCCAATATTGAGGACACCACCTTGGAATGCCACCGCGACAGCCAATCCCGCGAGGATGAGAGGCGTTGCCCGGACGAGCATGTCTCCCAGAAGGGCAAGAACAGCCAGCTCATTCATCTGTCAGGCGTTGCGACTCGCGAGAAGTGCATTGCCAATCGCTCCCGGCTCGAGTGGCACCTGTACCAATGTCCCTTCACGGAGCACTACGACTCGATCGGCAAGATCGACGAGCTCGTCGATATCACTCGAGTAGAACACCACGGCGCAACCGGTGTCGCGTGCCCGCCTCAGATGCTCGTGGATCATTAGCGAGGCATTGATGTCCAGACCTCTCGTCGGGTTTTCGGCTATGATGGCATTGGGGCTGTCGTCGAGCTCTCTGGCGAGCACCAGCTTTTGCTGATTTCCTCCGGAGAGATTCTGAGCGCGCATGTCTATCCCGCTTGCGCGTACGTCAAAACGCTTGATCAGGGACAAGGTCTGCTGCTTTATCGCTGGCCAGCGCATTCTGCCTTTGCGTTTGCCGATGTCCTTCAAAGCCACGTTCTCGTACAGAGTGAACGTGGCCACCAGACCATCGTGTCGCCGGTCTTCGGCGATGAATCCTATTCGTTCTGGAAGGATGCGTCTGCCCTGCGTAGGCGTAAATCGCCCTGCAAGGATTCGAAGCAGCCAAACCGCACTTCCCTCTAGTGCAGCAATCCCGACAATCTCGCCGGCTCCCACTTCGAGATTCACGCTCTGTAACCGGCGCACGCCGGACGAGTCGATGAAGTCAACCTCGCGAAGGCTGATTACGCTCTCGCCAGCGGGTGAAATGTTTCCACGTACCTGCGTCACAGTAGTGTGTGGCTTCCGGCCGAGCATCTGTGCAGCCAGCTGCTGCTCCGAAAAATCTGTTATGGGCCCTGTCAGCACCATTCGGCCGTGTCGAAGAACGGAAACATCGTCTGCGTACTGGCGGGCATCGCGAAGCTTGTGGGTGATGAGCACCACGCTCGTACCGTGGAGCACGAGCTCGCGGATACGTGCGAGAAGATCCTGTGCTTCAGCCGGCGCCAGAACTGCCGTAGGCTCATCGAGTATCAGCACCTCTGCGTTATTTGCAAGGGCTTTGATAATCTCGACGCGCTGCTGAGCGGGAATGCCAAGAGAGCTGACCTTTGCTGAGGGATCGACCTCTAATCCCGTCTTGTCTTTCAGCACCTGGAGCTTTCTCGCTGACGCATGCGCGTCGAATCGTCCACGTCCACCAAGCTCGATGTTCTCTGCGACCGTCATTTCCGGCACAAGCATGAAATGCTGGTGCACCATGCCGATACCGAGTGTGATCGCATCCCGTGGCGAGTGAATTCTCCGTGAAACTCCTCCGACTTGAACATCACCCGCATCCGGCGAGATCATACCGAAGGCAAGCCGCATCAGCGTTGTCTTCCCTGCTCCGTTTTCGCCCAGCAATGCGTGCAAGCTACCGCGGCGGAGTCTGAACGAAACAGCGGAGAGTGCTTCGAGATTTCCGAAATACTTCGTGATCCCGCGCATTTCCAGCGCAGGTAGTGGTTGAGCGGAATGGAGTACGCCTGCGTTCGCCAATAAGCTCAGAGCCCCGTTGGGGCGGCGATGCTGATCCAGGTCAGATCGAAGCGACGGCCCACTTCAGCGGCCAGCGCCTGTACACCTAGAGTCTCAGACGCATAGTGGCCGAGATAGATGATAGTCATGCCGCGTTCTCTTGCCTCTACTGCCGTCCAGTGGGGGCCTTCGCCGACGATCAGCGTGTCAATACCATGTTGAGCTGCTTCTGCCAAAGTCTCGGCCGACGCTCCCGAACCGGTGCAAATCGCCCACCGTCGCGTTTTGTGCTCTGCACCCGTTCCCGAAGTTGCGATCGCTTCTCCTCCGTTCGCTCGCGAAAAGAGCTGTGCTCGTTCGATCAGTGCAGCGGTGGGAATGTCGCAAACGCCCTGAAGTCCGATGAAGATGTCCTTGAAACGTCCAAACTCTTCCGAGGGCTCGAGACTGAGAGCCTTTGCCATAAGTACGTTGTTCCCCAGTTGGGGATGCCGGTCCAGCGGAAGATGAGACGAGTATACCGCGATATCGGCGTCGAGAAGATCGTGGAGGTTTGTGTAGTGTCTTCCCACAAGAGGCCGCAAGCCGGCCCAGAACATTCCATGATGAACGATTAGAAGGTTTGCCTCTTCGGCAATGGCGGCTTTGATCGCCTCGGCGGAGAAATCGACTGCTGCTGCGACCTTACTGATGGAGCCTTTGTTCGAGAGCTGCAAGCCATTGAAAGCTGTCGGATAATCGGGCGTTGTTGATGTCTGTAGAATCTCATCCAGAAATTCCACGATTTGAGGGAGCGGCTTCGAGCTCAATTGTGGCTTCGAGCTCAATTGTGGCTTCGAGCTCAATTGTGGCTTCGGGCTCATTGTCTGGCTGACGCGCTTTCCAGTCGACCATCGAGTGCGTTGCGCGCAGAGTCGACCTGATGCCGGACTCCTGGCGGGATCGTCGACTCGAGCCGGGGATTGATCACGAGCTTCACGATATTATCGTGGAGCCCGAGTGAGATGACGCGAGGCGTGAACTTTCCGTCTTTCACCTCGCGTGCTACCGTGAGGAACGCGCGAGGAAGATCGATTACAACGCTGCCAAGGGTTACTTCAGGCGCAATGTTGTTTTGATCGGAGTTCGAGCCAATTACGCGTACGTCCTTCGTTTCCCTCGCTGCTTGAAATACACCAAGCCC
Organism: Gemmatimonadota bacterium; assembly: GCA_030775065.1. Classification (GTDB taxonomy): domain Bacteria; phylum Gemmatimonadota; class Gemmatimonadetes; order Gemmatimonadales; family Gemmatimonadaceae; genus UBA4720. Next base: position 3,458 of record JALYJX010000109.1, read on the forward strand.
TGCTGCGTCGGCATTCTGGAAGATGATGTCGGCATTTCGTGAAATCTGGGCGAGCGCCTGCTCCTTGCCTGCGCTGACGTCGTCCCAGTTTCCGATGTATGACGTGAGCGTGTTGGCTTTCCGGTTCATGGAGCGTACGCCTAGAGCGAACGCTGCAAAACTCCTCCGCACGGGAGGAAGCTCGGTTCCGCCGATCATTCCGATTGTTCCCGTTTTTGTCATCGCGCCTGCGATCATGCCGGCCAGATACGATGCTTCCTCGAAGGCAAATTCGATCCCCGCAACATTTTTGGCGGTGCTGGTACCCGATGTTGTGATGTAGATGGTGCGTGGAAACTGAGGGCCGGCTCTCAGTGCAGCATCCTGGAACTCGAAGCCATGTCCGAATACGAGGTCATATCCCTGGGCACCGTACTGGCGGAAGTTTTCGTCAAACTCGGCTGGTGTGCGTGTTTGAATGTGGCTGACTTTGGCCCTCAGGGAATCGCGGATCCACATGAGGCCCTCGTACGCTCCACCGTTCCAGGACTGATCACTGATTGGGCCTGGTGTAAGAAGGGCGACCTTGAAGTCGGAGCTTCCAGTGCTGTTATCCTGGTCGCCGGAGCACGCAGCAACTGCCAGGGTTGCGCAAAGAAGGGTGTTTGTGTAAAAGTTGTCTTTTCTGAGCCACTTGTGGATCATAAGTCTTTACGTATCAATGGATTAGGTAAAGTGTGGAAACTATTGTGGGTTCGCTGTTAATCCCATCATGTCGGTAAGCCTCTCCATGTCTTCGGTAGAATAGAAGGCGATCTTGATGAAGCCTTTATTGGGGGCAGTCGGGTTAATAGATACATCTGTTTGCAAGTGACGCCGTAGACGCTCCTCAAGGTTTCGGATATCGGCTGGTCTCGAATCTACCTTTTGCGGGCGACCACGTTTGCGATGTCCCGTGATTGTAGGATCGTCGTGCGTTGATTCGCGTACACGTTGCTCGATGTCCCGGGCGCTCAGGCCTTTCGCAACGATTTCGTTGGCAAGCTCGATGATTCTGGTCTTCTCATTCAATCCGAGCAATGGCCGAACGTGGCCGACTGTGAGCGCTCCGTCTCTTACCATTTGTCGTACCGCTGCCGGCAGCTGAAGAATCCTGAGCATGTTTGCTATCGTCGATCTGTCTCTACCGACCATTGATCCAATCGTCTGCTGGGTGTGGCCGAATTCCTTGATCAGGCGGTCGTACCCTTCTGCTTCTTCAATGGGATTCAAGTCGGTTCGTTGCAGATTTTCGATTAGAGCGAGCGCAAGTAATTCGCGATCGTCGATTTCCTTGACGACTGCACTGATGGTAGTCCAGCCAAGGTCGGTTGCAGCACGCAGGCGCCGCTCGCCAGCGACGAGCTCGTATGATTCACCGCCTGCGGCAGAGCGTCGCACGGTGACAGGCTGAAGCAGCCCCGACGTGCTCAGGCTGTCTCGCAGCTCCTTCAACTGCTGTGGGGCAAAATCCTTTCTGGGCTGGAAGGGATTCCGTCGGATATCCTTGATTGGAATCTCTCGTAGCGCTGTCTCCGGCTCGGCTTGGGTCGGAGCGGGACTCGCGTTGAACAGTGCATCGAGCCCTCGCCCCAGTCGTCTCGGAAGTTTTTCAGGGGGCATCGTCCACCTCTCCTCTGGCATTACGTTCCATCAACTCTCTGGCAACACTCATGTATGACCTGGCTCCGATCGATGCAATGTCGTACAGAACAATCGGCTTGCCAAAGCTTGGGGCTTCAGCAAGGCGAACATTCCGCGGAATAACGCTGGTAAAGACCTTAGAGCCAAAGTAGTCGCGTGCGTCGTCAGCAACCTGGCGAGACAGGTTGAGCCTCGAGTCATACATGGTGAGGAGCACGCCGGCTATCGAGAGCTCTGGGTTGACTCCTTGTTGAATGCGGTGGACCGTGTTGAGCAGATGGGAAAGTCCCTCGAGCGCGTAATACTCGCACTGTAGGGGGATGAGAACGGAGTCGGCCGCAGTCAGCATGTTCAGCGTCAACAGTCCGAGCGATGGCGGGCAATCGATAAGAATGAAGTCGTATTCGGGCGCGAGTGGGCGAATTGCCTCGCGAGCAACACTTTCGCGATGTGGAAGGTCGATTAGCTCGACTTCAGCACCGGCCAGATCTGGTGTCGCAGGCACAACATCCAGCCCATTAAGCGCAATATCTCGCCGTCTAGCCTCGGCGATTGGCGTATTGCCGATGAGGACGTCATAAAGCGTTCGAGGGATCTGAGTCGAAAGTAGACCTATACCACTGGTTGCGTTGCCCTGAGGGTCTCCATCTATAAGGAGAACGCGTTGCTCTGCGACTGCGAGGCTTGCGGCCAGGTTAACGACCGTAGTTGTCTTTCCTACACCGCCTTTCTGGTTGGCGACAGCAATGACTCTACCCACTCGCTTCCGGAAGATTAAGGTCGGGAAAATGTATCCGAGCGGACTGGTGACTGATAGCCTCTGCCGGAGCAATGTGTCACGTGAAAAATCGATTCAGCGCATTTTTGGGCACCGGGTGTCCAGCCACCCACGTATGGTCGGCTGAGTTTTCACGTGACACACCATTTGCCTATCTGAATCTCCATCGCGTCGTCACATCTACGGAAAGCGTCTGTTCGCCTGGATTTATGGGAGTTTGCTCGGCAACGGCGGCTAGCTGACCGCGCGCCATCGCTAATGGGCGAGGTGGCGGTGCGTAATGCGTGCCGACGGAAACCTCGAGTAATCCAGCCAGGGAGCCGCCGGCGGCACGGGCAGCGGCCTCAGCGTCAAGGCGAGCTTTCTGGATCGCGCTGGCTATTGCCGTACGACGCGCATCGTCTGTGTTCGAGGCGTAAAACTGAAGCGACGTAATCATGTTGGCGCCCTTGGACAACGCAGCGTCGATGACTGGTCCGACCTGGCTCAGGTTCTTGACCTCAACCAGCAAAGTGTTCGTCACGTTATAGCCAACGACAACCGGCTCCCGATTTGGCTCATACCTCTGCTCCGGGTACACGTTGTAATTGATAGTCGAGAGCTGATCCGCCCCAAGGCCCAAAGCGCGTAGCGCATCGAAGACAGCCTTCTGTTTGGCGGCGTTTTGACTCGCCGCAGCCGCGGCAGTTGCAGCCCGTGTTTGAACGCTGATCTGAATGGTTGCGCGGTCAGGGTCAACCCGGACTTCGCCCCGGGCCGCCGTAATAATTTGCGGTGGTGGCTCATTTGGCGGGTTAATGGCTGGTTGCTGAGCCGATAATGTCGGCACAATCGTCATAAGTATAGGCAGATATGCTAATCTCATTGTTCCCTCATCTCAGTAAAGTGTTCGAAACCCATTAGACGAATCCGCCCCACTTTCTTGCACAGTCTTCATCCGCCCCCTTATTCGATCCCTCTCTACCTCGATCACCAGATTCTGCAAATCACTCGGACTCACCCCGGGAATGCTCGCGGCTTGCGCCAACGTCCTAGGGCGCACTGAGGAAAGCTTCTGGCGGGCCTCAAATGAAAGAGATTTCATCTCCTCGTATGGCAGATCAGCCGCCAGGCCGAAGCCGCCCATCTGCCGCAGTCGATCTGCCTGAGCTCGCTCACGCTCGAAGTAACCCGCGTACTTGATCTCAAGCTCTGTGGTCAGCACGGCGTCGCTCGACGGCTTGCGCTCCATGCCCGCGGCGCTCAACAAATCGGAGAGCTTCAATCCATGTCTCCGTGCCAGCTCAACGACTTTCACCGAATGCGACAGCTGCGAGCTTCCTGCCGCAGTAAGGAGCGGCTCAGCCGCGGCTGGAGTGATGCTGGATCTCTCAGCGAATGTTCTTATGTCATCCTCTTCTGTGATTCGATCGACAATTGTCGATTGTTCCTGGTCGGAATACAACCCGAGAGCCAAACCGACCGGACCAAGGCGACGCAGCGCGTTGTCTTGTCGCACGGTCAAACGGAACTCTGAACGAGACGTGAACAGGCGGTAAGGCTCGTCGACTCCGCGTGTCACCAGATCGTCTACGAGCACGCCGATATACGAGGACTCTCGGCCGAGAATCAGAGCCTCACGGCCTGCGACAAGCAAGGCGGCGTTCAGTCCCGCAACAACACCCTGGCCGGCTGCTTCCTCATAACCAGTCGTACCGTTCACCTGTCCGGCGAAAAACAATCCTCGAATAGATTTCACTTGAAGCGAGGAATCGAGCTGTGTCGGAGGATAGTAGTCGTATTCGATCGCGTAGCCCGCTCGGGTCATTTTCACCGACTCGAGCCCTGGAATGGATCTCAGAATTTCCAGCTGGACGCCGGCAGGCAGAGAGGTGGAAAGACCGTTGACGTATAGCTCAGTCGTATCGTGTCCCTCCGGCTCGAGAAAGATCTGGTGCCTCTCAGCGTGAGGAAACTTTACGACCTTGTCTTCAACCGATGGGCAATAGCGCGGACCTCGAGACGAAATCGCGCCTCCATACATCGCAGAGCTTTCGATGTTCTTCTCGATAATTGCCTTGCCGTCGGAGCCGAGAAACGTGATCCAGCACGGCAGCTGATCGGGATGACGCACATGATTCGTCGTGCGACGAGGGTCCTTCCAGAAATGCGACCAGGAGTAATCGAAATCTTCGATCTCACTCTCCTGTCGCACCAGCGTCGAGTAGTCGACGGACCTGCCGTCTATTCGCGGTGGGGTTCCTGTCTTGAACCTCTCGACGACGAGACCGGCTGAATCGAGCTGCTCAGCGAGATCGACAGTCGCTGATTCACCTGCGCGCCCTCCGGAAAGGCGGGTTTTCGTTCCGATATGCATCCGTCCACGCAGGAACGTACCGGCGGTAATTACGACGACGCCTGCGCCGAAGCGACGTCCTTCCAGTGTTTCAACGCCCAATACTTTCGCTGGATCGTCGGAGAGCAGGAGCCTTGCAACGGTGCCCTGAATCGTTTGCAGGTTCATATGCTCTTCGAGGAGTTGTCGAACTGCCCGTCGGTAAAGCCCCCGGTCGCATTGAGCCCGCGGCGCCCAGACTGCCGGCCCTTTGCTGCGATTCAGCATGCGGAATTGCAAGGTTGCGAGATCCGTCGCCCGGCCCATTATTCCGCCAAGAGCGTCGACTTCACGGACGACAGTGCTCTTTGCCACTCCGCCAATTGCAGGATTACAGGACATCTGACCGATAGTCTCAAGCGCGCTGGTCACCAGGCCGACTCTCGCGCCGAGACGCGCTGCTGCTACTGCTGCCTCTGTGCCGGCATGGCCGCCGCCAATAACGACGACATCGAACTCGTCTTCAATCGACTGGATGCGCTGTTGAGGAGGCATAGAGATTGAAAGGTAGCGGAATCAAGCGGCCCTTTCCGTCGAACTAACCGGAGTGATGAGTGCCAGTCACAGTTGATGCCGGACGACCGGCAGTTCTGATCAGGAAGGATTCATATGAGAGAGCGGGAATCATCCGCGCGGAGCTCGATGGCCGCTTCAATCTCACGGACAAGGAATTTCGGGTCGAAGGAAATCTGGTCGTAATCGGCCCGTTACCGTCGGACGACATGGTCGGCCCTGTCGTCGACTATCTGGAAGGAGCTGGACTGATCTATTTCGATGATTTTTTCGAGCTGAGCGGGAACTGGCCGGACTGGCTGCACGTCTACGTGATGTAGAAAATGCTCTGCGTCAAGGCGTCAGAGTCGTGCCTCGACGGCGGACCAGGGCTCGACTCTCGCCACACCGTTCTCGACGGTATCAATGACGACTTCCGTGTCACACGGAATCTCGGATCCCTGAATACTCTGTGCGGCGAATGTATGCCGTACTCCGTCTGCCTCGAAACTGATTTCACCAGTTCCCGAGCCCGAGATCGATTTTGTAACTCGCGCGAGCTGTCCCTGTATGAGCTCGTCGAATGATTCGAGTCCGGAATACGGCAGAGCCCACTTTGACATCAGCACGATCACCCCTGCAGTAGCCGCCGCAGCAAGCGTCAGGCCGATGGCGAAGATTGTCCCCAGCCCAACAGTGCTTCGTGTGACAAGGAGATAGCCAATAGCTCCGAGCACGATCCCGAACGTCGAGCCTGTTGGTGCATTGAAGATCGCTGACGGGGTTTTTCCACTCGGCTTTCCCGGCGCTCGAGCGCCGCGGCGTGCTGTGCGTGAGCGCTCGACGCCATGCAGCATCGAGTAAACGGCGAGACCGAGGCCCGCGACGAAGGTCGCCAGAAAGAAAACCCTCGCCATCATCTCCTATCCTTCGAGATAGCGCTTGAACCAGGCGATCGTTGCGGGCCACGCCTGCTGAGTGGCGGTCAGGTTCGCGCCATTCGCGCCCGACTGCTGCCGCAGGAAGCCATGTCCGGCGCTGTCGTAAATGGTGGGGACGTAGGTCTTTCCTATGGCGCGCAGCGCAGAATCAGCCCGCGGGATCGTCGCGTTCACGCGTGCGTCGTTCCCGCCGTACAAGCCAAGCACGGGAGCTTTCACGCTGGAGAGCCGCTGCGTTGCGGGCGAAGTCCCGTAATAGACGACAGC
>JALYJX010000110.1 GCA_030775065.1 Gemmatimonadota bacterium
GCCTTCGCGTGCGACGGCGACGTCGTTATCGGTGGCGCGGAAGGTCGTACGATTGGCACGGTCGCGCGCTCCCAGGAATTCGAGGAGCGCATAGGCCTGGCCGAGGGAGATGAGCTCCAGCTGGCGAAGCTCGCGGATCAAAGCCTGGCCTCCGAGCGACGACCCGCCCATCAACGCGCGAAGTGCGGTCTCAGTTCCCTGCCAGAGCTCCAGGATATCTGCTGCCCGATCCTCACCATCGCGTGAGCGATCGAGCCGCCCCGCAATCGGTGACACCGACCGCAGCGAGGCTAGAGCGGACTGCTGATTTGCGTTCATCTGACTATCCGCAGAAGTCCGGCATCGGCACTTCCGCGGATAAAGCTCTCCGCATCCTCGGTGGGGATGGTGCAACCGGTGAGCGAGTAGCCCCTACGCGCCTCGGTCACCATGAAATCCTTGATGGTTCCGCCTGCTTCCCCGCCCCCGCCCCGTGCCTCGCTCAGCTTCAGCAGAATCTCCTCCCAGGTTCCCTCGAACGAGTGATCCTCGTCGATCGTGATGCAGTGCGCTGCCTGCCCCGCCTGCCCCGCCTGCCCCGCCTGCCCGAGGTGCTTCTCTTTTGCGAAGCTGCCGAGAAGTGCGCCGAACAGCTCGAGCTGTCCTCGCGCGGCGTTATCTGCCGACTCGGCGGCCCTGGCTTCGATTTCGGCGAGCATCTCGTCGATATCGTCGGGCTCGCCCGCCAGCTCGGCGAGGCGCTCCTCCCAGGGCTTTAGCTCCGGGTCGTTGTCTCGCAAACGGTAGACCATCTTCTTCAATTCTATCAGGCGCCAGATGCCCAATTCGTCCCAGTGGTCGTCGGGGGACGTCCGATCCAGATGGTACAGCGCGGCCTCGTAGTCTCCGCGGTCGTAAAAGATGTTTCCGAGGTATATCCGCGCTTCAGTGTGGTCCTCGTCGATCTTGAGAGCCCGCCGAAGCGTGGCGATGGCCGACTCGTCGTCGCCCGCGCGGTGCTGGGCGTAGCCGATGCAGGAAACGGCTTCGGCGGAATCGGGTGTTTGGCGTGCCGCAATCTCGAAGTATTCGCGGGATTCGTCGATCAGTCCTTCGCGAAAAAGCGCGCGGCCGATCTGAAGCATGAGCTCGATGTCGTCTTCGTAGCCGAGCTCGAGCGTGTGATGGAAACTCTTGAGGGCCGCGGTTTGCTGGCCGAATTTGAGCAGAGTCTCGCCGAGTCCGGCTAGCGCGTCCTCATGTTCGGGGTCGAGGACGAGTGCCTCCTCGAAGCTGCGGCGGGCCCACGCGAATTCTTCGCGCGCGTGGTACGCGTAACCGACGCCAATGTGCAGCTCTACCGAATTCGGGTAGAGTGCGAGCCCCTCGCGAAGTACGTCCAACGCTTCGTCGTACTGGCCTTCGTTGTACAACTGATGCGCTCTCTCATCATACTCCTCGGAACTCAGAAACGGGGTAGCCATGGCGGGTTATTACCTCCGACTGATCGAGTTGCCCTATTGTACTATCGAAGCGCCGTTTTGTTCAAGCCGAAAAATGAGGCGCGCAGGAAAGCGAGTCGGGAGATTTTTTCGGGATGTCAATGGCAGAATTGCCGTCGGCGCGCACTCTCATCGAAGGGTCGGCTATTCGGTCTGAATGGCAATTCTGCCATTAGCATCCCGAAAAAATCTCCCAGCTCGCTTCCTTCCAGGCACCTTGCCCGCATTCACGTTACAACGGCCGTGCGCTCGCTGAACCGCTGCCATTTCCCGCTCTCCAGAATCTCCGCGATCGAGCCGACGACTTCCTCGATCTCGTCGTCGCGCGTGAAGAAATGGGGAGCGACCCTGATCCCCGCCCCCACTCTGTAATCGACGAGGATGTCACGGGCGAGCAACTCCTGGGCAACTTCGTAGCCATGCTCCACATCGAGCGCCACCGTGCCGCCCCGGCGCTCCGGATCCAGCGGCGCATTGACGCGAAAGCCGCGCTCGTCGGCGAGCTCGATCAGACGCGACGTCAGCTCGGTGCTGCGCGCGCGAATTGCTTTCATTCCGGCGCGTCGGAGTATTCGCGGTCCCTCCGCGGCGACATAAAGCGCGGGAATTACAGGAGTGCCGTTCAGCCAGCGGAACGGACCCGACGTGTACTCCATCTGCTCCTCGAACGCGAACGGACGCGCGTGCGCCTGCCATCCGGTGATCGCGGGAGCCAGCTCGTCGCGCACGCGAGGTGAGACGTACAGGAAGCACCCGCCCGGACCACCGCAGAGCCACTTCAGAACGCCGCCGGTCAGAAAGTCCACGCCGCTCGCTTTGACGTCGACGGGAAGAATGCCTACCGAATGAAACGCATCGAGAGAGACCAGCGCTCCCATCTCGTGAGCGCGACGGCAAATGGCATTGGCGTCTATGACAAATGCCGATTTGAAGATCACGTGCGACACTGCCACGAGCCTGGTCCTCTCGTCGATCGCCGAGAGCAGCTTCTCCTGATCGATGCCGATGCCATCGTCCGATTCGACCACCACCACGCGCCGAACTTCTCGGCCAGCGCATGATACGCGTAGAGCACGGATGGAAAATCCAGCGCCGTCATCACGATCGTATTTCTCTCGCCCGAGAAATCCATCGCCGATGCCACTGCCGACTGCGCGATGGATACGTTGGGCATCATCACGACCTCGTCGGAACCCGCGTTCATCAGAGGGGCGATCTCGTTGCCGACTTGAACCGGCATCTCCCACCAGCCGCGCGCCCAGGCTTTTACGCCGAGGCCACCCCAGTCGCGCGCGTATTCAGCGAGCTTCTCGGGCACGGTCCTCGGCATCGGGCCGAGCGAGTTGGAGACGAGGTAAGTCGTCTTCTCGAGAATGGGGAATTCTTCGCGGAGCGCGAGCAGCTGATCCGTGGACAAGTCTCTAATCCAGAGGCTGAGGTGGACTGATAACATTATAGCGTGCACACGAAATGTCGGAGTTGGATGAATCGCGGGAGTCGAGCGTGAAGGCGAAGCGCAAGACTTCGTCTCGCCGCCCTCCTAAAGAGACGCGGCCTCGGCCGCGGATTGCGCTCGTGCTGGGCGGCGGTGGTCTGAAAGGGTTCGCACACATCGGCGTACTGCGTGCGCTGGCCGAACGCGACATCGTTCCGACCGTTTATGCAGGAACGAGTATCGGCGGCCTCATCGCCGCTGCCGCCGCGGGAGGAATGCACGTTGACGACATGGCGGCGCGAGCACGGGCTCTGAAGCGAAGCGACCTGTTCCGTCTAAACAGGATCGGAATGGTGCTCGACAGAATGCACTTGCCGGCAATCTACCTGGAGAAGCCGCTGCGCGAAGTGTGCGCGGCGGTTGCCCCAAAAGGGAAATTCCACGAGCTGGCCAACACGTTGCTCGTGAACACTGTCGATCTTCAGCGCGGAACGCAGGTGGTGTGGGGCCTTCCCGGATTGAAGGACGTCGAGATCGCCGACGCGGTTTACGCGTCGTGCGCGCTGCCGGGTTTTTATCCGCCGGGTCAGGTCGACGGACGCCCGTGCGTGGACGGCGGAGTGATGGACAACCTTCCGGTTGCGATTGCGGGACGAGGAATGGACGCGGTTATCGCCGTCGACACCGGCAGCAGCGCATTACTGACCGAGAAGGACATCGCGAAGCACGGATTCAGCGCGATCTACATGCGCGCCGCCACAACGATGATGCACGCGCTCCAGCTCGCGCCTCTGGAGCACTGGGCGGGGCCGCCCATGACGCTGATCAGGCCGAGGGTGACGCACATCGGGTGGTTCAGCTTCACCCATGCCGACGAGCTGATGGACGCCGGTTATCGCGCCGCATCGGAGGCGCTCGAGGGATTCGAGAGCACGCTCGGTGCGGGCACCGGGATCTTCCCGCTGCGCTCGATGCGGATCACGGTAGACCGGGACAAATGCATCGGCTGCACCCTGTGCGCGGCCCTCGCGCCGCAGGCAATGGCGATGGACGAATTCGCTAAGGCGGTGCCTTGGACTCCAAACGTGGAGTGGTCGCCGGCCGATGGAGATTTTGTGCAGCACTGCCCCACCTACGCTATCGAGGTGACGCCACTCGAGCCGGCGAAGATGGAGAATCCGCCCGAGGCACTGGAAGTAGCGCCGGCCGAAAAAAGCGCTGGCGCTGCCTGAAAGAATTCAACCGAGGAAATCACAGATGCGAGATCCCAGAAGCATAGGGGCCAGCTTCTAGACTGAACCTTCACCGCGCCTACCGTTTCCTTAGGCCGAGATGCGAGATAAGCCATCTCGCATCTGCGACCTCCTCGGTTGTCGTTCTCTACGGATTCGCTGGAATTATGAACTTGGGCGGCGCGACCAGGGGCGAGCCGACCTGGATGCTTACGAGCGTATTAGCGTTCAGCACGATCGACTTTATGTCGCCCTCGTATCGCGCCTGATCGACGTAAACGATGACTCGGCCCCGCTGGCCGGCTACGTTGTCACGTGTCAGCGGCTGACCCCAGACATCGAACACCTGACCGAGTGTGAGCGCCCGGTTGTTGCCGCCATTTGCATGCAGGTGGACTACGCCCGTAGCGTCATGCGTGTGAACCTCATAGAAGCATTTCGTGACGTCGAAGTTGACATAGTTATTAGTGACGATCGGGTTCACCACGCCAATGCCGGCAGGAATTGCTATTTGTTCGCCGTTCACGAAAAGGCTGACGTGAGCGTGGACGTGATACGCCGGCGGCGGGTTCGTAATGATGCAGGCCACGCCGCTGATCGGCTGTCCCTGTCCGCCCTGCGGCCAGTTTCCCACCGGGTAGTAGGCACGCCCCACCGTCGTCGCACGAGCCAGCTGAACTTCGGGTCCCACGCCTGGATCGGGTTCCAGAGGGTCGCCTCCGCAGGCAACTGCGCTTGTTCCCATGATCGCTACGGCGCAAAAGCGCAGAGAAAATCGAGAGTTGGACATCATGAACACTCCGGGATGAAGGGAAAACGATCTTTGCTTTCGTGTCTTCTCCTTCTCATTTCGTAGTTCTCTCCGAAAACGGCTCACGAGACGTTCCTCTTCTTGTATTTCCAGATCACACAGCAGTTGTACGTGTTCGGATCAAAACGCGAAACCAGCAGGTAGTCTCCGCTGATCGAGACCTCCTCGGTTAGCTCAGGGTAAATCAGTAAGACCTTCGTTCCCGAAATCTCATAACGTCCGGTCGATCTCCACACTCCTTCCATTCCGTAGCCACGCGTGCCCGTATATGAGTCCAGGAAGCGCCCAGTCTCCTCCAGTGCGATGAATCCCGTCTCCACGAAGCGCATGTGCGGCAGGCCACCGGCGATCTCTTCGAGATCGTAGAATGTCGGACGCTCGAGACTGATTGTCTGGACCGTGTCGACAAACCCGTCCACGCCAGCGGAGCTCGCCATGATTGCATTGAGGCCAACTGTGGATCCGAGAATCCAGGGAACGCTGACCTGGCCGTACTGCTCTGTGGACGCCTGTGTCTGCGCGAGCGACCCACCACCCGCGGTGACGGTAAAGGTGACAAGCACCCCGGCAACTCCATTTCCGAATCGATCGGCGACCCGACCTGAGGCCTGAACGGTGTCGTTGGGCAGGCCTAATTTCGAGCTGAACAATATGACCGACCTCAGATGAGCGGCGGAATCCGGCAGCGCTAACGCTGTGAACGTGATCGACGCGGCAGGCTCCGCAATCCATACTCGAAGCGTTTGCGGGAAGGCGCCCTTGCCCAGTACCCATTCGCCTGCGGTCGCCATCCCGTTGGAATTCGTGACGACCGTATCGAATTGAATGGAGCCAGCGGAATTCTGCGGATTCAGAGTGAAGTTTACCTTCACTCCACTAACCGGCTTGTTGGCCTGGTCGAGGACAACGATCGACGGGGTGGGTTGCACGGCGCGCGCAACCGTACCTTTGAGCTCCGTTGGTGACATGGCCTCGATTCGCAGCCGCATTTGCGGCTGGCTTCGCGACGGCCCTGCCGGCTCTTCGCTGTTGCACGCCAGCACAAAGGCAAGCAAGACGGGTGTCCTTCTGAACAATTGGGTTTCGGTCACGACAAGGCGATCGCGGGACGCAGACATTAGACCCTCCGGTGTGTGGCTTCGCCCCTCCATTTCGTAGTTCTCTCCGAAAACGGCTCACGAGGCTTGTAAGGCCCACAGGCCCGGGCATATAATCGGGGGAGTTGGGCTTCACCCAATCCTCTCGGCGTCCGATGGCTATGGCACTCGAGCAGTCGCAGATAACGGCACTACTCCGGCGCTGGAGCAGTGGCGATAGCCAGGCTCTGGATCGCCTGATCCCGCTGATGTATGATCGTCTTCACGAGCTCGCTCACCAGCGGCTGAAGGGCGCACCGGGAGAGCGCTCGCTCAATACCACTGGGCTGGTCCACGAGGCTTACCTCAGGCTCGTCGACTCGCCTAATGTGTCCGCCGAGAACCGGCATCACTTTCTGGCCATCGCGTCACGCGTGATGCGTAATGTGCTGGTGGATCACGCGCGTGCTCGTGCAGCCGTAAAGCGCGGCGGCGGGCTTGGCGCACTCGAGCTGCATGAGGAGATGTGGATCGACCACATCGACCTGGAAGCGGTGACCGATCTCGATGAAGCGTTGAAAAAGCTCGAGAAACTCGATGCACGACAGAGTGAGATCGTGGAGCAGCGTTATTTCGGCGGGCTCACGCTGGAACAAACGGCCGCAGCCCTCGACCTCTCTCTGGCGACAGTGAAGCGTGAGCTGAGAACGGCCCGCGCGTGGCTTGCGAACGAGCTTGCCGCCGGCGCGCCGACATGAACGAGCTCAGTCCGGATCGCTGGCGCCAGGTCGGGACCTTGTTCAGCGAGCTCGTGGTGCTGGGGCCAGCTCAACAGAGGTCGCGGCTCTCCGACATTGGTGACAGTGACCCGGCCCTCCGGAGCGCACTCGAAGCTCTTCTCGCGGCCGATACTATCGCCGCCGAGCGACTGACGAGGTTCGACTTCGGCGTGTCGGAGATCCTTCACCGAAACGCCCCGCTGGCGGGGGCCGCTTCGAGCGATCCACTGGGACTCGCCGGGAGCACGCTGTCACACTTTCGCGTGCTCGAGTATCTCGCTTCCGGCGGAATGGGAGTGGTGTACCGCGCGCAAGACACGCGGCTCAATCGACCCGTCGCCCTCAAGTTCCCGCTGCCCCGCACCCGGATGGAGGCGGCCGTCAAAGAGCGTTTCGTGCGCGAGGCGAAAGCAGTAGGAGCCCTCGACCACGTGAACCTCTGCACGGTTTACGAAGTCGGCGAAGCCGAGCACGGTCTGTTCATCGCCATGCCGTTGTATCCGGGTGAGACCCTCAAGGAACGGCTGTCGCGAAGCGGCGGGCTCTCGATTGACGACGCGCTCACCATCGGAAGGCAGATCGCAGTCGGACTCGCTCACGCGCATGCAGCCGGGGTTGTCCATCGTGACTTGAAGCCCGGCAATGTCATGCTGCTGCCCGACGGAACTGCAAAGATTCTGGACTTTGGTCTCGCTAAGGTCGGCGATCTCAGCCAGACCAGATCAGGTGCGGCGCTGGGAACAATCAGCTACATGGCGCCGGAGCAGATTCGCGGAGCTGCTGTCGACGCCCGCGCGGACCTCTGGTCGCTTGGGGTGTTGCTCTACGAGATGCTCACGGGCGTGCGACCGTTCCCCGGTGAGCATGAAGTATCGATAGCCCACGCGATCCTGCACGATGACCCGAGGCCTCCTTCCGCCGTGCGTACCGACCTTCCCCGGCAGGTCCAGAATCTGGTGCTGTCACTTCTGCAGAAAGACGCCGCCGTCAGGTACACCAGCGCAAAGGAGGTTGCTGACGACATTGACGCGATTCAGCGCGGGATGGTCCCGTCTTTCCGGCCGCGGGCGGGAACGCGCGCTGCTGCATGGATGCGAAGACGTGGCGTCTACGTGGCGTTCTTGCTGGCGATTGGCTTGACGGCAGCCATCGCAGTCGCCGGACCCCGGCTTTCGTCCGCACTGAACAAACCGACGAAGAATGATCAGGCGTACCAATTCTATTTGCGCGGCCGCGAGTACGAGCAGCGAGGACCGTACGCCGCCGCGGAATCAGTATACCATCGAGCGCTGGCGCTCGATTCCGGATTTGCGCTCGCGCGAGCGAGATTGGCGATTGTCTACGCCGCCTGCCGGAGCGGTGGCTCTCGCGACTGTTACAGGCGCAGTATCGAAGACCTGCCGGTCTACAAACCGGAGCGGATCAGGACAGAAGCGCAGGGCGCTTTGCGACTCCAACCGCGGCTGGCCGATGCGCACCTCGCAATGGGCTTGTACTGGGAGCAGCGGGAGGATCCCGCCCGTGCTCTCGAGGAATACGAGCTCGCGCGCAACGGATTGGAGAAGACTGGCGAGCTGCACGCAGCGATCGGCCGTGCGTACCGCGCCCAGGGCCGGTGGGATGACGCGCTAGGAGAGCTGGAACGCGCCGTGACGCTCGATCCACGAGATGTCACTTCTGTCGCGGACCTGGCTACGACGTACTCGCGACTGCGCCGGTACGAGGAGTCCGTGCGTAACTGGAATCGTTATTTGGCACTTGAACCAGATGCATACAACGGCATGCTCATCAGGGGGAACGTGTACTTGAGATGGCACGGAACAATTGATACGCTCGCCGCAATTCTCCAGCGATTGCCGCCTGAGTGGCAGAGGCGTTCCGTCGGCACCCGGGTGCTGGTGGCTCGGATAAGACGGCGTCCTGACCTGGCGCTGAGAGCGTTGGACGAAGGTCCTCGACAGTCTGCCGAAGCCGCCATGTCTTACCAATCTCATGCGCTCTCGCGCGCGCAGGTTTACGCCGATCTCGGTGATTCGCTGCGCGCCCGCGCATACTACGACACCGCGCGCACGATGCTGGAACGCGGGAGTGCGGGCAAATCCGACGATTACCGCGGTCGGCTCGCGCTCGGCCTCGCATATGCCGGCCTCGGTCGGGCACAGCAGGCCAAGCAAGCGGCCGACAGCGCACTGACGCTCATGCCGCCGTCGCGGACGGTTCCTGCGGGCACCACAGCCATGCGTGGCGCAGCAGAAATTTTCGCGCAATTGCCCGAATACCACACCCTGGCGATCGACCTGCTCGATCGACTGATGCAGATGCCGGCGGGCCGGGAGGCGTCGGTACCGCTGTTGCGAGTAGATCCCGCGTGGAATCCGATTCGAGGGGATCCTCGCTTTCAACAGATCCTCGCGCGGTATTCGGCGCGATGATCGGAGTCCGGGCGTTCCGAGCCGGCTCTCTGTTCGTCCAAATCATGCTCCTGACCGCCACATCCTTAAGAGCGCAGACTGCCGGCACTGTTTTCGGCACCATCGTCAGTGCACAAACCAACGCCCCCATTCAGGGCGTCGCAGTGCGCGTGGCCGGAGGACAGCAGGTTGCCACCACGCGTGGCGACGGCACCTTTCGCCTGCGGCTTCCGCCGGGACGTTATGAGCTCGAAGTAACGGCGATCGGTTTCGCGCCGCTCACTCACGACGTGACGATCATGGAGGAATCGAGTGCCCGACTGGATTTCGCGCTCCACTCGAGCGCAGTAAGGATCGACGAGGTCGTCACCATCGGAACGCGCCGCCACGATCGTACAGTCACCCAGTCACCGGTTCCCATCGATGTCATAACGTCCGAGGCGATGGAGGCTACCGGATTAGTCGAGACATGGCAGATGCTTCAACGTCTCGTGCCATCGGTGAATGTGCCGCACTTTCCACGCGGAGATGACCACATGCGACCGATCACACTCCGTGGTCTTGCTCCGGACCAGGTGCTTGTGCTGGTGAACGGAAAGCGGAGGCACAGCGCCGCAGTAATTCAAGGCGGTCCGGTTCTCAGTGGCTCAACGGCGGTCGATCTCAATGGCAGCCCGTCCGGCGCAATCGAGCGCATCGAAGTACTTCGTGACGGTGCCGCCGCACAGTAC
>JALYJX010000111.1 GCA_030775065.1 Gemmatimonadota bacterium
GCTCGGGCCGCTCGCCCATCTGCGCGGCGAGCAGCTTTTGCGGCGTGCGCCCGTGAAACGGCGGATGGCCGGCGAGCATCTCGTACGCCATCACACCGAAGGCGTAGATGTCGGCGCGGTGGTCGGAATCCGGATCCGCCGCCGCCTGCTCTGGGGCCATGTAAGCGGGAGTTCCGAGCGACGTGCCAACCTGAGTCAGCGTGCCACCGGGTGCGGACGTCTTCGACGCTGAGAGCGCTTTGGCGACGCCGAAATCGGTGACCACCGCCGACCCGCCGGTGAGCAGCACGTTGTCCGGCTTGATGTCGCGATGCACGACGCCGTGGTCGTGCGCGTAGGCGAGGGCCTTCGCAACGTCGCGCATGACGCCGATCGCCTCCGTTACGCCGAGCGGCCCTCCCGTGAGCAGTCGCGCACGAAGTGAGTCGCCGTCCACGAACGGCATCGTGAAATAAGGAAGACCGCCGGTCTCGCCCGCGGCATGAACGGGGACGATGTGCGGGTGCTGGAGGCGGGCCGCGAGCGCAATCTCACGCTTGAATCGCTCGACGCTCATTCCCTCGGTGAGCTCGGGCGGAAGCAGTTTGATCACCACCCGTCTTCCGAACGCGGTTTCAGTGGCGACGAAAACGCGCGACATGCCGCCGCCGCCGAGCTCGCGCTCGATCTGGTAGGCGTTACCGAGGGTTGACTGGAGCTGGTCGCGGAGCTGGTCGGCCATTGGTGTTCAACTTAGGAGGCGAGGCGAATAGCGGCCAGCCTCGAACGGTCCGATAGCGGTGGCTCCCTCGTAGCGCGTACGTTTCGATGTCTTCGACGAACGCCGTACAATTTACGATCATACTTCGGACGCGAGCGAAGCACGGGCTGCGAGCTGCATGCCGGACTCGTGCTTCTGCGAGGCAATCAGAAGCGAGGGAATCAAACAGCCGGCGAACGCCTGGTCGTCGCTGGCGTTCGTCGTGGTCGCGGTGATGGTGCTAGTGCGGTGGGCGCGCAAGCCATCAGCCGGCAAGACAGCGTATCCGACTCTCTATGCGTTCACACTTGTCGTTGTCGGACTTGGCAGCGCGTACTTCCACGCCACTCTCAGCTTTCGCGGGCAGTTCGTCGATGTGTTCGGCATGTACCTCATCGCGACTTTCGCCCTTCTATATAGTATTGGCCAGCTGCGCGGACTGTCCGGTGCAATGCTTGCCGGCAGTTACCTCGCAACAAACGCAGCGCTGGCATTGCTGCTCTACTTGATGCCCGCTGGCCGACGGCTCGTGTTCGGGCTGCTGATTGTCGCGGCTCTTTTTGTCGAAATTCTCATCCGTCGAAGGCACGGACCCCGGTCAGCTACACGGCACCTGTGGGTCGCGGCTGCGATCATGGGACTCGCGTTTGTGATCTGGATTCTCGACTTCACGCGGACACTGTGCCGGCCGGAAAGCTGGATGCAGGGCCACGCAGTGTGGCATGTTCTCGGTGCTGTCGCAGCGTGGTATTTGTTTCGATACTACGACGAATCGAAACCCGCGACGGCGACATGATGGAAACCTGCCGATGCTATTGCCAGTATTGGCAAGAGGACCGAAGCAGGATGCATATCACTCTCAACGCGCGGCCTCGCCGCGAGGACCTGACCAATGCGCCCGCTCAGCATCGTCGGCTTACTCCTGATACTCGGTGGCGCGGCGATCTTGGCGCTTCGCGGAGTCAGCTACACGAAGGACCGCCAATCGGTGCAGGTCGGACCGCTGGGTATTACGACAGAGCGAAAGGGTTTCGTCCCTCCCGTAGTCGGCGTCGTCGCTGTAGTGCTCGGCGGCGTATTGATGTTCAGCGCGCGCCGGCGGGGGTAGCGCCGAGGCGGCGTTCGCCTAATGGTGCGCGTGCATCGGCGCTCGCTGAGCTTCGTCCAGGCTGGCGAGATCCTTCACGAAAATCGGATCCGCTGAGTCGATCGCAGGCCAACGCTCGAGGTTATCGGGCGTAAAAGCACCAACCATGAGGCCCATCGCGCCTGAGATCGTCTTGCCGGTTGGATTGTCGTACACCGCCACGACGCGATAACGACGATTGGCAGACAAGCGCAATCCATTTCTGCGCAAAAGGAAATTCGTGCGCTCCATGCTCTCAACCTGTCCGTCGCGTCCACGTTTCGCCGCGAGACGCACGAGTACCTTGCCCGTCGTAACGTCCTCGAGCCTGATCTCCCTGGCGTAGTCGTGCATATGTCCGCCCATCGTGCGAACACGCCCGCCCTCAGCCAGCGTGAACTCGGCTGTCGTGCTCGACAATCCTGACGGCATGTCGAAATTCGGCCCGTATCCGGCGCCATTCGCGTTGAGCATGAGGGGGAGAATGTTCTTCACACCCTTCGTTCCCCCGGGAATCCACATAAGCGTGACGCGGAGCCGAGCGCCATCGACGACTTTGCCGGTCTCGTTCATCAGCATGTAGTAGAACGACATGCTCTGATCTGCATCGAGCGGAAGACCCATCGAGCCGGGAAGCATGACAGGCGTGGTCTCCCTCCCGGCGGCAAAGAGTCGCTCGGCGAGCGGATAGGCGAGCTGGCGCCGATCGAGATTTGCCATTCCCGCATGATGCAGCAGCTCCCGTGGCATGAGGGCGCCCACCGAGTCGACGACATCGATGCGATATCCGCTCACCCACCCGGAGACGGGCCACCGAAAATTCACGTAAGTCTCCGCACCATGGTGCGAATAATCCTTTAGAACCGGGATGCTCATCGGCCCGACGGTCACCGTGATCTGGTGCTTCACGGAATCCACCCGAACCTCGATGTCAGATCCCGCATCCTTGGCGATCTCTGGGCGGGGGCCGACAGCGGCGATCAAGGCGAGAGCGAATTGGACGAACATTGTGACTCCGGGTGCAGGTTGTGATCAGCGTTCGATCATCTGCGGGGAGTCTACCCTTCCGATTGCCGGGTCCACATACGTAGGATGACGTAACGTGAGGGAGATTCTACTTAGAGAACCTGAATTTCCAGGGTGAGGCGCCGGCTTCGCTGCTGATTGTGGCCGCAGGCCATGCGGTGTGACATGTTCTGGAACCGTGGCAGCGTGGCATTTGTTTTCGATGATTACTGTTTCTGACATCGGCTCCGCAAAATAGATTGAACATTCCCGGAGGCAGCGATGTCGGCACGCGTTGACCGTTCCACCCTTCAAGTCAGGATTTTCCAACTAGGTGCTGAGCCGGCCGAGGACCTGAGTGCTACAACCACTCCATCGGAGCGGCTGGCCATGGTGGGAAGGCTCTCAGAAGATGCGTGGCTGCTCGCCGGCCTCCCGATGCCCGGGTACTCGCGACAGCAGATTCCGGTCAGGAGGGTAACGCTCGCGAGCAAGAGCTGATGAATCCTGACTTCTCAGATATTCTCGAGGCTTTGACGAGCACAGGTGCGCGGTTTCTGGTTGTCGGCGCGCATGCCCTCGCGGTGCACGGAGTTCCCCGGGCCACGGGTGATCTGGACGTATGGGTAGACGTTTCCACAGACAATGCCGAGCTGGTCTGGCGTGCGCTTGCGGCCTTCGGCGCACCGGTCGAAAGTCTGAAGATCACGCCGGAGGATTTCTCCAAGCCTGACATGGTCGTGCAGGTCGGATTGCCGCCGCAACGGATTGATTTTCTGACTGGCGTTTCAGGCTTGACGTTTGCTGACGCCTGGGCGGATCGGGTGACGCTGGAGGTTGGAGCTATCACGGTTCCGTTTCTCGGCCGTGCGAGCCTTGTCCGAAACAAGCGAGCCTCCGGACGGCTCAAGGACCTCGCGGACCTCGAGGCCCTGGGCGAGAAACCAACCACTTACACGGAGACCTAGTCTCGATATGCATGCATCATGCGCTGTCACGCGACACGGGAGGGTGGACAGCACAGACTACATGCAATTAATGTATACTATACATTAATGGAGGCCACATGGCTCCCGACGACAGCAAGGCGAAGGTGCGTGAGCCGGTGCAGGTGTACCTCACCGCGAGCGATCGAAAGCTCTTGCGTGAGGTTGCCACGGCGGCGGGTTTGTCCGGTGCGGAGGTACTCCGGCGAGGCCTTCGCCGCATGGCGGGTGAGATCCTCGCCGAACGGAGCCCGGCAATGCAGCTCCTCGAGGAGATGAACGGGGCGAAGTGGCCCGCGAGCATGCCGGCGGACGTGGCTGTCAATCACGATCGCTACCTTGCGGAGGCGTACGTTGCGCCAAGAGGAAAGCGCGGCCGCAAGTAGATGCCAGGCGCGCTGCTTCTCGATACCGCCGGATGGTTCGCGGCGCTCTCGCCGCGAGAGCATGGTCATGAGACTGCTCGAGACACATACGCCGATGCCGTGCGTGGAGGCGAGCTGATCGTCACCACGCCACTGGTTGCGGCGGAGATGCATACTCTCATCCTACGGTGGCGGGGCCCGAGCGCAGGGACTCTTTTTCTCGAAACCGTATTCGAAACCGGCTCTCACTTCGTCGTTCCGCTGGACACCGAGCTGATCGAAGCCGCCATCTCGCGCTGGATCCGCCGGTTTGCCGACAAGTCCCTCTCGCTCGCCGACGCAGTGAGCTTCGAGGTGATGCGGCGCGAGCGGATCACTCGAGCCCTGACATTCGACCGCCATTTCGCCGACGCCAATTTCGAGATTCTGAAGCCGATCGCCCGGAAATAGAGCAGCGCCCAGCGTTCCCGAGCTTCGCCCGGGGTCGATCTACATCGCGGGCGGCACTCGTGCGGAACGGAACGCCCACACGGCTAGTGCACCGGTGACCAGGAATGCCACGGCAGAGGCAAAGACTGGTACGTTCGCGCCGGCCACCTCCACCGGCCAGCCAAGCAGCGTGCGCGTCGCCTGCGCGACCGCGATAATCGTGAAGACGATTCCCGATACGAGCTCATATCTCCGCATGAGTGGCTCCTCGATGTAAACGGCGTGATCTTTCATTATATGGATCTCGACACGCAGCTCAAAGCATCCCTCGGCGACGCCTACGCGCTGGAGCGCGAGCTCGGCGGCGGCGGGATGGCACGCGTGTTCCTCGCGACGGAGGTCGCTCTAGGACGGAAGGTCGTCGTCAAAGTCCTTCCGCCCGAGATGTCGAGCGTCGTTCTCTCCGAAAGATTCCGGCGTGAGATCTCACTCGCCGCGCAGCTCCGGCATCCGCACATCGTCCCGCTCTTCACCGCGGGCGATGCCGGCGGGCTCCTCTACTACACGATGCCGTTCGTCGAAGGCGAATCACTCCGTGCGCGCCTCGCCCGCAAGGAAATCATTCCCATCAACGAAGGCGTCCGGATCATCCGCGAGATCGCATACGCTCTCTCGTATGCGCACGGTCAGGGCGTAGTCCACCGCGACATCAAGCCCGAGAACATCCTCATCGAGAACGGACACGCGGTGGTTGCGGACTTCGGCGTCGCGAAAGCGCTGGCGAGCGCGGCAGGAAGCGGCGAGTCGTCGGTCGCGTCGAACACTTCCGCGGGAATCGCCATGGGAACGGCGATGTACATGGCACCGGAGCAGGCAGCAGCCGATCCCGCAATCGATCATCGCGCAGACCTCTACGCGCTTGGCGTTGTCGCGTACGAGATTCTCGCGGGTGCGCCGCCGTTCAACGGAACCCCGCACCAGGTGATCGTCTCGCACATGGTGGATACGCCGGAGCCACTAAGCTCCCGCCGTGCGGATGTTCTGGCGCCGCTCGCCGACCTCGTGATGAAGCTTCTCGCAAAGAAGCCCGATGACCGGCCGCAGAGTGCAACCGACGTCGTGACGATGCTTGACGGGATCTCTACTTCAGGAGACACGCGGACAGCGACATATCCACGACGCGTACGCCGAGTGCCTCGCAGTCTCGCGGCGGCCGGGGCGATCCTTGCGCTCGCCGCTGCGGGATACGGTGGCTACACAATGGTACGCGGAGGCAAGGCGGAGACGGCCGCTGCCGCAGCATCGGCGGGCAAGTCGGTAGCCGTTCTTCCATTCGTCAACACAAGCGGTGACGCCGAGAACGAGCATTTCTCGAACGGACTCACCGATGAGCTTATCAGTGCGCTCGGACAGGTGCAGGGACTCAAGGTTGCCGCCCGTACTTCGGTCTTCGCGCTGAAAAACAGGGGACTCGGCGCCCGCGCAATCGCCGACACCCTCGGCGTGGCCACTGTCATCGAGGGAAGCGCGCGGCGCGACGGGAAACGTCTCAAGGTGAATGCACAGCTCGTTGGCGCCGCCGACGGTGCAGTCCTCTGGTCGCAGGCGTTCGACCGCCAGATGGTCGACGTCTTCTCGGTGCAGGAGGAAATTGCGCGAGCGATAGTCGGTGCGTTGAACATCCACCTTACGCCTGTTGCACAATCACGTCTGGCCAGCCGGCCCACCACCGACCTCGAGGCATACGATCTCTATCTGAAGGGCCGCTTCCATTGGGGCAAGCGAACCAGGAAAGACATGGAGCTGGCGGTGCAATACTTTCAGAACGCGGTCGAGCGTGATCCGCGTTTTGCGCCTGCCTACGCCGACATGGCGAGCACGTACATCGCCTCGTCAAACCTCAATTTCATGCCGGTGAGCGAGGCGCTCACGCGCGCAACGATCGCAGCCGACCATGCAATCGCGCTCGACAGCACTCTCGGTGAAGCACATGCGGCGAAGGGATTTGTTCTCGCGTCGATTCAGTCCTTCGCCGAGTCGGAGAAGGAGCTGCGACGCGCCATCGAGCTGAATCCCAGCTACTCTCAGGCGCATCACTTCTACACACTGCTTCTGACGATGCTGAATCGCGGAAGTGAAGCAATGGAGCGGAGCCGGATCACACTTGCGCTCGACCCGCTCCTGGTCCCTGCGAACGCGCAGCGAGGGATTGTGTTTTGCCTGGTCGGCAGATATGCCGAGGCCCGCCGACAGCTCGAGCGGACGCTCCCTTTGACCGCGAATGTTCCATTCGGGCGATTCTTCCTTGGGACGATCGAAGCCAAAGAGGGGCGATACGCTGCGGCTCTCGAGCACCTCGAAGGTGCACAGCAGACTGCGCCTGGATACATCGGTGTGAGTGGAGCATTCGCGTACACGTATGAGCGAATGGGGATGCACGGCAAGTCGGATTCAATTCGTGCCAGGCTGCGGCAGGCGAATACTGACGACAGGTCGCGCATCGAGCACGCGCTTGCGGAAGCAGTAATGGGAAATCTCGATCAGGCTTTCACGATTCTCGAGAATCCCACCAGGTGGGACGTTCCTACACTGATCGAGCTCCGCGCCGATCCGCTCCTTGCAGAGTTCCGCGCCGACCCTCGCTACCGCCAGCTTCTCGCGAGAATCGGCCTACCTCCATGAGGCTTGAAATGAGAATACTTCGGATCGCGAGCGCTCTCGCGCTCATCGCTCTCTCAACTGCGGCCGCACAGGCGCAAGCTCAGTACGATGTCGTCGTCCGCGGCGGCACGATCTACGACGGATCAGGCAACAAGCCGACCATAGGCGACGTCGCTCTGCGCGGTGACTCGATCGTTTCCATTGGCGCATCGATCGCCGGCCGAGGAACGAAGGAGATCAACGCGCGCGGGCTCGCGGTCGCTCCGGGCTTCATCAACATGCTCAGCTGGGCGAACGAATCGCTCATCCAGGACGGGCGGAGCCAGAGCGACATCCGGCAGGGCGTCACTCTCGAGGTGATGGGCGAAGGGGAATCGATGGGTCCCCTGAGCGATTCAATGAAGAAGGTGATCGTCTCTCAGCAGAGCGATATCAGGTATCCAATCACGTGGACTACACTCGGCGGCTACCTCGACACGCTCGTCGCGAAAGGAATCAGCACGAACGTCGCGTCGTTCGTCGGGGCCACTAGCATAAGAGAGCACGTCATCGGCTGGGACAATCGCCCGCCCACACCGGCGGAGCTCGCCCGGATGCAGGCCCTGGTCCGCGAAGCGATGGAAGAAGGCGCACTCGGGGTCGGATCGTCGCTCATCTACGCGCCCGCGTTCTACGCGAAGACCGACGAGCTCGTCGCACTCGTGAAAGCCGCCGCTCCGTACGGCGGGATGTACATCTCCCACATGCGGAGCGAAGGGAACCGCTTGCTCGAGGCGGTGGACGAGCTGATCACCATCGCGCGCGAAGGCGGCGTGCGCGCGGAGATCTACCATCTCAAGGCAGCGGGACAATCGAACTGGCCGAAGATGGACCGCGTCCTCGCAAAAGTCGATTCGGCACGCGCGGCGGGTCTCGCGATCACCGCCGACATCTATCCATATCCCGCGGGAGCGACAGGGCTCGACGCTGCAATGCCGCCGTGGGTTCAGGAAGGCGGATACGCCGCGTGGGCGAAGCGGCTGCAGGATCCGGCAATTCGCGCGCGCGTGAAGCAGGAGATGACGACGCCCACCGATAAGTGGGAGAGTCTCTACCTCGCGTCCGGCTCGCCGGAGAGGATAATTCTCGTGGCGTTCAAGGCTGACTCGCTGAAGAAGTACACGGGGAAAACATTGGCCGAGGTGGCGAAGGTGCGCGGGACTTCGCCGGAGGAGACGGCGATGGATCTCGTCATCCGCGACGGCACTCGCGTGGGGACGATCTACTTCCTGATGTCGGAGGAGAACATAAAAAAGGAGCTGGCCAAGCCGTGGGTGAGCATCGGGTCGGACGAAGGATCGTACGCACCCGAGGGTGTATTTCTCGAATCGAACCCGCATCCGCGCGCGTACGGCTCATTCGCTCGCGTGCTGGGGAAGTACTCACGCGATGAAAAAGTGATTCCGCTCGAGGACGCAATCCGGAAAATGACGCTTCTTCCGGCGACCAATCTGCGGATCAAGCGGCGAGGAAAGCTGGCCCCTGGTTACTATGGCGATGTCGTGGTGTTCGACCCGGCGAAGATCATCGATCATGCTACGTTCGAGAAGCCGCACCAGTATTCGACGGGCGTAGTGCATGTCTTCGTGAACGGAGTGCAGGTGCTGGAGAGCGGGGAGCACACTGGCGCAAAGCCGGGAAGGGTGGTGCGCGGCCCCGGTTGGAAGAGTAAGAACTAGGCGAACAGGTCCTGCGCGCTCCCCTTGATAGTGCCGTAGCATTCGCAGGAAGCGGTCTTCAATCCTGCAACATCGAGAATCGATACTGCGCCGTAGCGGTGCGCAATGAGACCCTGGCGCTCTAGCGCGCCGACCGCGACTGTCACGCCAGGCCGTCTCACCGCAAGCATCTGTGAGAGAAACTCCTGCGTCAGATTGAATGTCGTTCGCCCGACAGCATCGGCTGTGGTGAGAAGCCAGCGTGCGCAGCGTTGCTCCACCAGGTGAGTGCCGTTGCATGCCGCCGACTGTGTGAGCACTTCGTTCGCGAACTGCGAATAGATGTGCAGCTGCGCCTGAAGCTTCGGCGCCTCAGCAAGTATCTCGACGAAGTCATCCGCGGGAATTACGAAGAAATCCCCTTCGATCTGGCACATGCCCTCTGACCGATGGCGCTTGATTCCGTGAAAGAGCGGCAGGCCCACGAAACCCTCGCGCCCGACAGTCATGCCTTCCAGCGACGTGCCGTCCTTGAGCACAGTCACCAGCGATGCCATGCCCGTCAGCGGGAAATACACCTTCCTGATGGGATCGGCCTTTTCAAAGAATTGCTGCCTGAGCGAAACCGAGAACTGCTCCCCGCGCTCGAGCGCCAGGGCAATCTCGTTCTCAGGGAGTCTCGAGAGGAGCAGATTAAACTGGGGCAGGGCGGCTGCTTCAGCCCCGTTGTCAGCGATCCGGCTGATCGATCGCGTGCGGCGAGCCATTCGACCTTCTGGTAGGCGTGGCGCCAGAAGGGTCAGACTCGCGATCGTCCGTTGGTATCTGGTGTTTAGCTGCTATATGGACCCTACTATAGAGTGGGACGTGGGGCAAGGCGAATCGGTCGAAGCCGAGTTAAGGAGGTGATTTCGAGCCAACAAGTCTAAGTGGCCCCCCTTGTGCGG
>JALYJX010000112.1 GCA_030775065.1 Gemmatimonadota bacterium
CGCCGACATTCACGCCGACCATCCCCGCACTCGCATTCTCCATCACATACCGGGCTGTGCCGCCGCTCTCGGTGAACACCGATGCGGCATTCCCATACGGCGACGCGTTCTCGATCTCGAGCGCCTTGTCGATATCCTTCGCGCGCACAATCGCGAGCACCGGCCCGAATACCTCTTCCTGCGCGATGCGCATGTCGGGAGTGACGTGGTCGATGATCGTCGGGCCTACGTAATAACCCTTCTCCTTACCGGGCACGACCGTCTTTCTTCCGTCCACGAGCACCGTCGCACCCGCCTCTTCCGCTTCTGTGATGTATTTCTCGATTCTCTCGCGCGCTTCCGCGGAGATCACCGGTCCGAGATTCTCGCCGGGCACGATCTTCTTAGCGTAATCGATCATCCGTTGAATGATGTGATCGGTGTCGGAGACGGCGACCATCACGGACGCAGCCATGCACCGCTGGCCGGCGCAACCTGACATCGAGGCGACAACATTGGATGAGGTCATCTCGAGATCGGCGTCCGGCATCACGATGAGATGATTCTTCGCGCCGCCAAGCGCCAGCACCCTCTTGAGATTCGCAGTCCCTCGGCGATAGACGAGCTTCGCAACCTTGGTCGAGCCGACGAAGCTGATTGCCTCGATCCCTGAGTGATCGCAGATCGCTTCGACGACGTCCTTGCCGCCGTGAACAACCTGGAACACGCCTTCCGGCAATCCCGCCTCGCGCAGCAGCTCGGCGATGCGATTGCTCGATAGGGGAACCAGCTCCGACGGCTTGAGGATCATGCAGTTGCCGAGCGCGACCGCGTTTGGAATCGTCCAGTTCGGCACCATGTTCGGAAAATTGAACGGCGTGATGGATGCCACGACTCCAATCGGGAACCGCTCGATCCGGCACTCGACGCCGCGGCTCACCTCGAGGACTTCGCCGGCTGCAATCTGAGGCAGCGAGCAGGCAAACTCCGTCAGCTCCATGGACTTGAGGATCTCGGCCCGCGCCTCGCCGTGGACTTTCCCATTCTCCTCGGTGACCAGAGCGGTCAGCTCGTCGATGTTCTTCTCGAGAAGGGACCGGTAGCGGAAGAAAACCTGGACACGCTCCTTGATCGGGAGCTGGGACCATGCGGGAAACGCAGCGCGGGCGGCCGTAACCGCGGCGTCGACGTCATCGCGCGAGGAAAGGGGCACGCGCGAGATGACGGACCCGTCGCCGGGGTTGTAGACGTCAATAAACGAATGGCCGCCGGCAACGAATCTGCCGCCGACATAGTTCCTGACTTCAGGGTATTTCATGCCCATACCATAGAGGAGGGACTGTTCTGAAACTGCTATCGAAACCACGACCGGGCAAGGGATTATCACCGGCAACAGCAGCGCCGAATTACGAAGACGGCGCTCGCTCCATCAAGGCCAGAAGCTCTCCAGGCGACCGCGGCTTCACCGGACTCGCCTTGAAGTCGCTCACGTTTCGCGTCGCCAGGTAGTCCGCGCCAACCTTCAATGCGGCCGCGGCCTGCACCGCATCCTCGAAATCCGCGAAGCCGAGCACAAGGGCCTGGGCGAAATCCGACTCGGCGATCGGGACAACGTGAAGGATTCGGAGCAGGTCCGTCACCGCGGTGGCGGCCTTGCGTCGCCCGGCAGCGCGAGCGACGATGTAATGAACCGTTGTGACCGTGTGCCCGGCGACGTAACCGTTGACCTTCCCGCGCTCCGCGAGATCAAGTAACGACGCAGATTCAGCCACCCATTCGTCGCGGTCGAGAAGGACGTCCAGAATGACGTTGACGTCGAACAGGATTTTCACTTCCCGTACTTTTTCTCCAGGTATTTCCTGTAAGCGGCTTCGTTGCCTCCCCGGGCGATACCAAGGAGTCGCTTGACGGCCGGCGCAAGCTCTACCCGATCCTCGTCCGCGGGCAATCCCGAGAGAAAATCGCTCACGAGCTGAGACACGCTCGTCGAGTGACGCTTGCTGTATTTCTCACCTCGCTGGACCGCCTCGGGGTCCAACGAGAGGTTCTTCACGATTCTGGCCATTGTCTCGCTCGTATGCGCATAAACTGAATAAGTCTATGCGCATGCACTCAGGGAGTCAAGGAGCCCCGGCTATCCTCCGCGCGGCGATCAGCTCAGGGCGACCGGGCTTGTCAGCACGCGCGGCGATCTTCGAGAGCTGCGCGTAGTACGATCGGGCGGCGGCACGATTTCCGGCCGCCATCGCGGCCCTGGCAGCTCCGGCCACAGCGCGGAATCGGCGGGGCTCGATCCTCAGCGTAAGCTCGAATTCCCTCAGCGCTTCGGCGGGCCGGTTCAGCTCCAGCAGCATCTCGCCGAGTAGCTCGCGAGCCGGGGCGATCGGGCCCGGTGTGACAGCGCTTTTCTCAGTCGCGTACTCACGCTCGGCTGCCTCACGCATCGTGGCCAGGGCCTCGTCTTTTCTTCCTCGAGCAAGCGCCAGCCATGCCGACGCGCCGCGAATCTGAATTTCGGTCTGCTCGGTCCAGTACTTCTCATTTTGTCGGGCGAGCTCGTCGCGGATTCTATGAAGCTTGTCGATCTCAGACTTCGCGATCGCGGTGTCGCTGATGCGCGCTGCCCCTATCGCACGAGCGAAATGCGTGATGGCGTCGGCGAAAGGGAATGGACTTTTCTTGACGGTGAGTTGCGCGGCCTCACGCCATGAGCCGCGCTCCAGTGCGTAACGAGCCGGCATCGCGGCCATCGCGAAGTATCCGGCCATCGGCGGAGCTGCCGAAGCTGGTTTCGTCGGATCGAAGCGTGTAACGATCTGCGGGATGCTTTCGCGCAGCGCCCGCGCAGCGCGGTCCTGACCCGTCTGAAGGTACGCGTACATCATATAGTCGCTGGCATGCAGCTCCTCAGCACCGGAAAGTTCTCGCCGCGCCGCGACCTTACTGGCGAAGTTGCCCTCGATCGACTGCTGCCAGTCCCCAACACGCGTGTACGTATGCGACGGCATGTGAAGCGCGTGCGGGATGGATGGAGCGATTTTCGAGTAAGCATCCGCGGCTTTAAGCGCGCGCGAGGCGAGCGGCGGGATGTCGTAGCTGTGGATGATGTAATGCGCGATTCCCGGATGATCCGGATATTTTCTTACGAGACTCTCGAGGATTGCGCCGGCCTCGAGCTGATTCGCATAAGTCTTGTCGGCGGGATCGGCCGCTATCGCGAGTGCTAGCGCGTGGAATAGCGCAGCTTCCGTGTCATCGGGATAGCGCCTTGCAAGCGCGCTCATTGCATCGCGATACGCGGCGAGGCGCTTCAGCTGATCGATTGTCCCGGCGTTTTCGTAGAGGAGTGCCACCGCGGCAACGTAGTCCTTCTCGCGCTGGGTCCGGCTGCCCGTCGTCCTCGCATGCTGCACCGCGTCGAGCGCGGTCTCGATCGCCTTCGCGGTTTTCATGCCCGGAGCAAACGGGTTACCCCACGCGCTCAGGGCGAGACCCCAGTACGCGATCCCGCAAGTGGGGTCGGCCTTGAGAGTGGCGTTGAAACCTTCGATCGCGTTGCGGAACTCGAAGGAGTGAAGAAAGGCGACAGCGCGGTTGAACACCGGCTGCGCTCCAGGGGAGCACGAAGTTGCGAAGTGAACAGTGCCGAGCTTCTGCTTCGGCGGCACTCCCTGCGCATGGAGTCGCGAGCCGAAGCTCCATAGAGCGAGGAACATGACAACAGTCACGCGGAGCGTTTGCGAAGTCACCTCTCTCAACACCATTCGATCAAATTGGATCATCGATACTCCGGCGGTGCGGCGTTCGGCGACGGGTACCACCTTGGTTTCGCAAGCTGATCGCTCCAGCGAAGCCAGGTGGCAGCGAGCTCACGAACCTTGTCGGGGTTCGCGGCCGCGAGGTTCCTTGTCTCGCCAATGTCATTTTTAAGGTTGTAAAGCTCCGCGGTGAGCAGGTCTTTCATGGCGACGCTGTCCTTCCGGGGTAGTCCATCGTGCATCTTCAAAAGCTTCCAGTCACCCTGGCGAACAGCCATCATTCCGCCGAGCCGCCAGTAGAGCACGTCGTGTGGCGATCCGGACGCCGCACCAGTGAGGAACGGGAGAAGATTCACACCATCGAGCTTCCATTCGGGGTTGACAGGTATCCCTGCCGCTGCGAGCGAAGTTGCGAACACGTCATGCTGAATGATCGGGCGCGAGTCCGTTCGCCCCTCGGGAAGATGTCCCTTCCAGCGTATGATGAATGGCACGCGGACCCCGCCTTCCCACATTTGCCGCTTCGAGCCTCGCAACGGCGCGTTGCTCGAGGCATTGTCGCCTGCCATTCTTATCGGCCCCCCGTTGTCGCTGAAGAAGAAGATCAACGTGTTCTCATCCAGCCCCTCGGCACGCAGCGCCGCCATCGTCTGGCCGATGCCGTCGTCCATAGCGGATAACATTGCAGCATACGTGCGACGTCGTTGGTCGGCGATGCGGGGAAATCTCGCGAGGTAGCGTTCGGTCGCCTCGAGCGGCAAGTGCGGGGCATTGAATGCGAGATAAAGAAAGAACGGCCGCGACCGGTGCCGCTTGATGAAATCGGCTGACCGGTCGGCAAGCGCTTCGGTGAGGTAAGTCGCTGCGGGCACGACTGACCTTCCGTCAATCATATCTGAGGTGGTGTCGCCGGCATGGGTTGGTATGTACGAATGCGCAGCACCCAGAAAGCCGAAGAACTCGTCGAATCCCCGCTCCAGCGGATGAAATCGAGGAGCGGATCCAAGGTGCCATTTGCCGATTACGGCCGTTCGGTAGCCTGCTGCCTTCAGACGCTCCGCAATAGTGCGTTCTTCCACAGGCAGGCCCCACGCGTGAGAGCCCGGACCAACGATATTCATCTCGTGTCCAAACCGTTGCGGATAGCGCCCCGTCAGTAGCCCGGCACGAGTGGGGCTGCAGAAGGCTCCGCTGACGTAGCCGTCAGTGAATCGAATACCGGTCGCGGCCAGCGCATCGATGTTGGGCGTGGGAATGTCCTTGCTGCCGTGCACGCCGATATCGGCGTAACCCATGTCGTCGGCGACGATGACGACGATGTTGGGTGGCCTGGTCTGGGCGTCTGCCGAACGACTGAGCGCCGCAAGCGCGAATGCGACGACGACTGACGCGGCTAACCATGCGACTCGCTTCATGAAGTCCTCCAACGTTGAAATCTATGCTGGATTCACCGGAGGTAGCGACCACATTGCCGCTACTCTATCTTGCGACGCATGAGCGTTCTTCGACGGAGAAGCGAGCGCGCCGCCGCGGCGGTCGAGCGTAACATCACAAATGTGCTCGCTGAAGTGGGTCCTCTGCTGAGGATCGAGCACTGCCGTATCGAAGTCGCTGAATACTTCGGCGCCACCGGCCAGGTGACGCTGCGAATAGACGGCACCTGCCCCGATTGCGATCTCTCGCCGGCTACGTTCATGCCGGCGATCGAGGCGCATCTCAAGCTGCGAGTTCCGGAGGTGCGAGAAGTTCGCGTGATCGACACGTGACGGCCGCGCCGAATCTGCAGGAGCGCGTGAACGCAGCGCTCGCGAGCGTGCGCAACAACCGGCTCGGCATCAATGTCCTCGAGGCGGAGATGATCCGCGACGTTGCGACTACTGTCGACGGGAAAGTGAGATTCACGATACTTCTCGCGCCAAGTGATGACGCTCGTCTCGTGCGGGAGGTCCGGCAGGTGGTTGAACAGGTGGACGGCGTGCGTGAGGTGCGCGTTGATGTAAAGGACGCATCGCAGGCTTCACTGCGGAGTTCGGACGACGCCGCACCACGAACTGCGGATGCAATCGCACTACGAACTGCGGACGAACCGCAGCCTGCAGACCCAAAGCGAAAACCGCGCTCCCTGCCGGTTATGGGGCAGGAGCCTGCTTCCAAACGCGCCGCGGTTCCGGCGCCGACGCCGGTTACCTACCCCAACCTCGGCAACATCCTCGCGATCTCCAGCGGGAAGGGTGGCGTGGGGAAATCCACCGTCGCCAGCAATCTCGCAGTCGCACTTGCCCGGCAGGGCGCACGCGTCGGGTTGATGGATGCGGATATCTACGGCCCCAACATCCCACGGATGATGGGCGTCGATGAACAGCCCAGAGTCGAGAACGAGAAGATCATTCCTCTCGAGGCGCACGGTGTGAAAGTGATGAGCCTCGGCTTTTTGATCGAGCGTGACCAGCCGGCGATATGGCGCGGCCCGATCATCATGAAGATCATCACGCAGTTCGTGAGGGATGTGGTATGGGGCCAGCTCGATTTCTTTCTCGTCGATCTTCCGCCTGGTACCGGCGACGCGCAGCTCTCCCTCGTTCAGGCAACGCGCGTTGCGGGTGCGCTTATCGTGACCACTCCGCAGGAAGTGGCGATCGGCGACGCGCTACGCGGCGCCAAGATGTTTCAGCGCGTCGACGTGCCGGTGCTCGGCGTGGTCGAGAACATGAGCTGGCTCGAGTGCGCGCACTGTGGCGAGCGGACTTTCCTGTTTGGCTCGGGCGGCGGGGCCCGCCTTGCCGCGGAGCTTGGCGTGCCGCTGCTGGGGCAGATCCCGCTCTACGCGCCCGTGCTCGCGGGTGGAGACACCGGGATGCCCATCGTGGTGGGTGAGCCTGAGTCACCTGCCGCTGTTGAGCTGACCAGGACCGCCGAGCGTGTGGCTGCGATGCACGCCGCCTCGGCGATGTAACACGTGTCTGAATCTCCAATCGTGGAGGACTGATGACGTTCCTTGGCTTGCTTGGAGTGCTTTTGATCATCGTGCTCCTGCTGAGACTCGTGCGGCACTTCGAAGGTGGCGGTGCGCCCTCGAGAATCGGTCCCAGAAGCAGTCTGGTCGCGGCCGTTCTCACCGCGCTTGGCGCACCATCGCGAATCGTGATCAATGGAAACACCTACTCCAGTGTCGACGAGATGCCGCCCGAAGTGCGCGCCCAGTACGAACAGGCGATGAGGGTTGCGCTCGACGCAACGAATCGGGACGGGATACTCGATTTTGCACGAAGTGCTCGCGCGCGCAACCGAATCGCCGGGGCGAGCGCTCCCTCCGACCCCGCGACGAGAATGAAGCAGCTGGAGGAGATGAGAGATTCGGGTCTGATAACCGAGGATGAGTACGAGACGAAGCGAGCTCAGATCCTCGAGGCTCTATGAAGCCTGGCGCAATCCTTGTTGCGACTCTGATTGCGTGTTCCACGAAGCCACCTGACGAGACCCGAGTCCGGGGAGAGTTTACCCTGGCACCCGGCACGATCCCGAACGTCGCTCCGCCGCGGGCGACAGGTGGGTACGTTCGCGGACCAGGTGGAAAACGTGTCATCGTTTTTGTGAACGGCCTCTTCGGCGATGCGCTCTCGACGTGGACCAACACCAACGGCGCCTATTGGCCGGCCATGATCGCCCACGACCCCGATTTCGACAGCGTAGACGTCTACGTGCACAATTTCCAGTCTCCGAAACTTGCGCGTGCCCAGCAAATACAGGATCTCGCGTCGAGGCTCAAGGATTTCCTCCTTACCGATCGCGTACTCGACCACGACGAGATTGTGTTCATCGCCCACAGCATGGGCGGCCTGGTAACGCGCGCGTTCCTGCTCAAGCAGCGCAGTCGCCCCCAGAAAACTCCAATGCTCTATTTCTTCGCCACTCCTACGGCCGGAGCGAATGTGACGGAGATCGCGCGGCATCTGAGCGAGAACCCGCAGCTCAAGGACATGCAGCCGCTTTCTGACGGTGGCTACGTCAAGACCCTTCGTGAGGACTGGCTGCAGACCAGCGACGATCCGTCACTAAACTATCCGAATGCGATTGCCTCCTTCTGTGCCTACGAGATCCTCGACGTCTGGAACGTGAGGATCGTATCCGAGCTCAGCGCCACATATCTGTGTAACAGGTCAACGCGAGCTGTGCGGGCTCACCACATTGGAATCGTCAAGCCCGCGGGAATCGGCGACGACCCTTACGTATTCTTCAAGGCGGCGTACGTCAGCACCTTTGGCCAGACCGCGAGGACAATGTCGAGGACCGTCACGAGGGCAATAGAGCGCTCACCCAACTCCATGAGATTCGAAATGCGGGTCGTGCCGCTCGGTTCGGTTGGTCGCGACATGTTCCTTCTGCGGCAGGTCAAGGGAAGAGGTGCGGCCGTCGAGGTTGCATGCGGCGAAGTAAAGAAAGGTGATGTAGTCATTAACCTCGACAGCGCGAGGAAAGAGGAAATCGTCGAGGTTCGTCCATCTCTTGTGAATATCGCGAACCTCAAGTCCTCGTCTGTCGCGCTTGTTCGCCATGGGCAGGGCGCGGCGCACGTGCGGTACGTCGTCCGCGGACTCGATCGAGTGCGCTCCCGCTGTCCGGGCCGTGGGCGTGCTGAGGTTGTTGCAAACTTCGTCACAGCTCGGCGAGCGAGGATCGAGGTGAGTCCGCGATGAACAAAACGAATCGGCTGATTGGCCTGGTGTTATTCGCAGCAGCAGGGACGGCGTTCGCCGCTAGCGGGCGCAGCGCTCTGGCGCGCGAGAAGTCCCGGCAGGACCCGCAGTGGGGAATCGCCATCCACGGCGGTGCAGGCAGCATCGACACGCTCAGGATGTCCCCGCTCGAACGCCAGCTCCGTCGCGAAGCGCTGATGCGGTCGCTTACAGCGGGACACAAGATCCTCGCCGCAGGCGGAAGCAGTCTCGATGCAGTCCAGGCGGCGGTCATGGTTCTCGAAGACGATTCCATGTTCAACGCCGGCAAGGGCGCGGTACTCAACGCCGAAGGGAAGACTGAGCTCGATGCTGCGATCATGGATGGAAAGACTCTCAACGCCGGCGCGGTGGCGGGCCTCCATCACATCAGGAATCCAATCGTGCTGGCTCGGCTCGTCATGGAGAAATCGCCGCACGTGATGATGATCGGGGATGGGGCGGAGGTATTCGCGCGAGAGCAGGGAATCACGATGACGCCGGAGAGCTACTTCATCACCGCGGCGCGCATGAAGCAGTATCTCGACAGGAAGAAGGCGGACGCGGAGAAGAACAAAAGTGCGCCATCGCCAAAGGGGGAATTCGGAACCGTGGGCGCAGTGGCACTCGACAAAACAGGCAACCTGGCCGCAGGGACATCTACCGGCGGCATTTCGATGAAGCGGTTCGGCAGAGTGGGCGATGCGCCGATCATCGGCGCGGGAACCTACGCCAACTCGACCTGCGCCGTGTCAGCGACCGGCGACGGCGAGTATTTCATCCGGCTCACGATTGCCCGCGACATCTGCGCGCGCATGCAATATCAGAAGCTCACCGTCAGGCAGGCGGCAGATTCCGTGATATTCGGAGTGCTAAGCCGCACCAAAGGAATGGGTGGCGTGA
Organism: Gemmatimonadota bacterium; assembly: GCA_030775065.1. Classification (GTDB taxonomy): domain Bacteria; phylum Gemmatimonadota; class Gemmatimonadetes; order Gemmatimonadales; family Gemmatimonadaceae; genus UBA4720. Next base: position 9,353 of record JALYJX010000112.1, read on the forward strand.
TCGTCGTTGACAATCAGGGCAACGTCGCGATGCCGTTCAACACGACTGGCATGTATCGCGGAATAATGAGCTCTGATGGGACCGCGGTCGTGTTGATGGTCAAGTAAAGGCGTCATCTCCACGCGCTGCGTTTTTGCCACTCGCCTGCGAATTTCGTCAACGAAAGTCGCTCCAGCAGCGCGTCGTATCGAGGGTCCGCGCGGACATGGCCGAGGCCGCCGTTTCTTCCGCGATTAGAACGTCGCGGTTACGCCCCCGATCAGACGCCGTCCGATTACGGAGCCTCCATAGATCTGGAAGCGACGCTGGTCGAACACGTTGGTCCCGGTGACGAACACCTTCAGCTTCTCCGTCGCCCTGTACGCCGCGTTTGCGTTCACGAACTGCCCGGCGGGCACGTAACCGCTGAATACGCCTGCCGCCCACGGATACCCGCTCACGAGGCGCATGTTCGCATTCAGCTCGATCCCTCGTGGAGAATCGTAGAAGACTGCGATGCTCCCTTTGTGCTCTGGAGTGTTGGGAAGCAGTGCGTCGTTGCCGAGGCTGGGATCCTC
>JALYJX010000113.1 GCA_030775065.1 Gemmatimonadota bacterium
GAGTATGGATGCTCCTTTGGGCGATTGTGTGCAACGTCGCTCCGGCTGCACTCGTCAGGGTTTTTTCGGCAGACCCCTCCGTCATCGCCGTTGGCGAAGAATATCTGCGCATCGTCTCGTTGACGTTTGTGCCGTCCGGGCTGCTCTTCGTCGCCTCGAGCATGTTTCAGGCGATGGGCAACACGGTGCCGTCACTCGTCTCATCTGCCGTCCGAATCGTCCTGGTTGCGATTCCGGCCGTGATACTTTCGCGGCAACCCGGATTCGAGCTCAACTGGATCTGGTATCTCTCGGTCGGCGCGGTGTTCGTGCAGCTGACGGTCAGCATGCTGCTGCTTCGCCGTGAATTCGGACGAAGGCTCAGGTTCGAAACCGCACCCGCGTGAAGCTGACGGAGATCGCCAGACAGCGACTGGCAAATCAACATCTGATCGGACCTCGCCTTGCGACGCCGAGCGGGGTGGTGGCGACGCTTGGCGCGGTTCAGGCGCAGGATTATCCCGGTGCGAAATGGGCGCTCGCTCAACGCACCCTTGGCGCTGTCGACGAGGCCGTCGAGAAGGAAATGACGCGAGGATCCATTCTTCGCACGCACGTTCTGCGTCCCACGTGGCACTTTGTCGCGCCGGCGGATATCCGCTGGATGCTGGCGCTGACAGCGCCACGCGTCAGCGCCGCGATGGCGTCATACAATCGCAAGCTGGAGCTCGATTCCACCGTGTTTCGCCGCAGCAATCGCGCTCTCGCCCGAGCTCTGGAGGGAGGCAGGGAGCTTACGCGCACCGAACTCTCCCAGGTTTTGCGCAAGGCGGGAATCGACGTGACCGGAACTCAGCGTTTGGCGCATCTGATGATGCAGGCGGAGCTGGATGCGGTCGTTTGCAGCGGTGCCCGGCGCGGCAAGCAATTCACATATGCGCTTCTCGATGAGCGTGTCCCGGCGACGCCGGTGATTGACCGGGACGAGGCACTCCTCAGGCTCGCAAAGATTTATTTCACGACGCGCGGTCCGGCGACGTCGAAGGACTTCTCGTGGTGGTCGGGGCTTGCAGCCGCCGATGTGAAGCGAGCTATCGAGCTGGCCCGAGAAAATCTCGAGCAGCATACCGAAGGTAGGGAGACTTACTGGTTCGGCGAGTCAGTATCTGCAAAGGTGAAGCGGGCTCCGATAGCGCATCTCCTGCCGAATTACGATGAATACTTCATCGGCTTCAAGGATCGCAGCGCAATCGGCGAGCGCCTCAGGAAGTCGCGCGCGAAGCCGCCGAGTCAATCGTTCATCGCAAATCTTGTCATGATCGACGGGCAACTGGTCGGAGGGTGGACCCGCGGCTTCACGAAGGACCACGTCTCCGTTGCATTGAATATCGTTACGCAAGTCACGCGCGCTGAGCGGAAGGAAGTAATTGCCGCAGCCACGAGCTACGGCGAGTTCCTCGGCCTTCCGGTCGACATCCGGGTCTAGCTAACTACGCATCAACGGTGGCGATACACTCGATTTCTACGCGGCCGCCCAATGCAAGCGCTGAGGCACCAAAAGCGCTGCGTGCCGGGAGATGCTTCTCGAATTGCCTGACGTATACCGCGTTCATCGCCGGCCACTCGGCCATGTCGGCCAGCATTACGGTGCATTTCACTACGCGATCGAGCGACGAGCCATGTCGCTCGAGAATTGCCTTCATGTTCGCGAGCGTCTGTCGCGTTTCCGCTTCGATTCCACCAGGGACGATCTCAGTCTTGTCATTGGTGCCCATCTGTCCCGAGAGGAACAGCAGGTTCCCGACGCGGACCGCAGCAGAGAAGGGGAGCGATGTTTTTACGGGGAAGGGGTAGTACTCGACCTCGGATTCAGCAGCTGACATTTGCGAAACTCCGGCGTGGGATCACGGGAATCTGTCACGGCACGTCACCGCGCAGAATTACCCCGAGCTTTTCTGTGTCGATATTGCCGCCGCTGACGATGCAAACGACGCGCTTGGCGTGGAGCTGAGTTTCCCTAAGTCCTGACTGATGCGGGTGATGCAGTAGCTTCCCGGACAGCGCGGCGGCGACCGACGCCGCGCCCGCGCCTTCGGCGATCACGCGACAACGCTCGGCCAGCAGCTTCACGGCCGCGGCGACTTGTGCGACTGTCACGACAATCGTTCCGGCCAGGAGCGATTTCACCAGTGGCCACATCTTCTCGGACACGGCGCCGCTCCCCATGCCGTCAATGAAAGTCCGCGTGTAGGTCACGGGCGTCGGCCTGCCTGCCGCGAACGAGGCGGTGAGTGGCGCTGCCGTCTCGACTTCAACGGCGTACACCTTGACGCCCGGACTGACGGCGCGTGAGACTGACGCAATTCCGCACGACAGGCCGCCTCCTCCGTAAGGAACGATGATCGCGTCGACGTCATCGAGATCGTCGAAGATCTCCAGCGCGATTGTGCCATTGCCCGCCATGACTGCTTCGTCGGCGAAAGGATGAATGAAAAGTCCGTCCATGCCGGCCGCGCCGTGATTTACAAGCGTCTCCCACCATTGTTCGAACGGAACCTTGATCACCTCGCCGCCGAGACGCTCGATTGCGTCGGTCTTGGTCCTGGGCGCGTGGTCGGGCACGATTACACGGCAGCGGACTCCTCGCTCGCGCGCGCACCACGCAACACCCTGCGCCATGTTGCCTGCGCTCGCCGTGTACACGCCGTTGGCGAGTGCTTCATCGCCCGCGAGGGCCATGGCATTGGCGGCACCGCGCAACTTGAACGATCCAATGGGCTGAAGGTTCTCGAGCTTGAGAAACACTTCACGGTTGTCTGCATCCGTGGGCAGGCGTATCAGTGGCGTACGCATGGCCACGCCGGCAAGGCGATCACGCGCTGCCCGAACATTTTCCAGAGAGACGGGCGTCAGCCTTCGATGTTGTGGATTCATTTAGGGTCTGTGAACGGCAATTCTACTGCGAGAACCACCGGTGCGAGGCGGCGGGAGCCGAGGGTCCCAGGTGGCGGGTCAGGTGCGAGGCCGCCTCAAGCCTCACCTCCAACCTCACTAGCTGGATTGCTCGCGCCTCTCACCCGTGATTTTCTCCGTTGACCTACCAAGGCCAAAGGCGGCGGAAGCAGTGCTTAACGGTGTGCAAATTCGGCCCGGAAATATTTGTATTTGGCTCCCCACTCGTCTATACTTCAAGGCTGTACAAGAAGCTCAACCATCAACCCTTTTCCCAGTAGAATGCCAGATCTGGACACCGAAACCACAACCCCTACCGGCACGGCCCTGACCGCGCGAGAAAAACGCGATCTGCAGAGAGCTCAGCTCCGCCCGCTTGCCAACCTCAGACCCGAGCTCTACGACGAGGACGACTACTCGCCCGACGAGCTCGAATCAATGATGGCGATGTACAACGGGACGATGGCCTCCATCGAAGAAGGCGAGATCGTCAAGTCCCGTGTGCTGGATATCCGCGACAACCTCGTGGTCCTCGACATCGGATTCAAGTCCGAGGGCACGATCCCGCTCGAAGAATTCAAGGACCTCCCGGACCTCAAGCCCGGTGACGAAGTCGAAGTCCTCCTCGAGCACCTCGAGGACATGGAAGGCTCCGTCGTCCTCTCCAAGAAGAAAGCCGACTTCATGCGCGTATGGGAGCGCATCCGCGTCGCGTACGAAAACGATCAGCCGGTCGCCGGAACGCTCGTCAAGAAGATCAAGGGTGGCGTCGTCGTCGATCTCATGGGAGTGGACGCATTCCTTCCCGGATCACAGATCGCACTTCGCCGCGTGCCCAACGTCGACGAGCTTCTTGGTCAGTCGTTCGAGTTCAAGATCATCAAGCTCAACAAGCGCCGGCGGAACATCGTCGTCTCGCGCCGGGTGATCCTGGAGCAGGAGAGAGCAGGGAAGCGCGACAAGCTCATGAAGGACTTGCAGAAGGATCAGGTCCGGAAGGGCGTCGTCAAGAACATCACCGACTTCGGTGCATTCATCGACCTCGGTGGGGTGGACGGACTGCTTCACATCACGGACATGTCGTACGGCCGCATCCAGCATCCGTCCGAGATGGTTCAGATCGGCCAGGAGCTCGAGGTCAAGGTTCTCGATATCGACTGGGAAAGGGAGCGAATCTCACTCGGCCTCAAGCAGCTGCAGAGCTATCCGTGGAAGGATGTCGCTGAGAAGTATCCGGTCGGCACGCGCGTGTCGGGCAAGGTCGTGTCGATCACGAACTACGGCGCGTTCATCGAGCTCGAGCCGGGCATCGAAGGCCTGGTGCACATCAGCGAGATGAGCTGGACTCGCAACGTTCGTCATCCGTCGAAGCTCGTATCCATAGGTGAAACCATCGAAGCGGTTGTCCTGAAAGTCGATCCGAATGAAGAGAAGATCTCGCTCGGTATGAAGCAGACCGAGCAGGATCCGTGGATGATGCTGCCGCAGAAGTATCCAATCGGCACGCGGCTGAGCGGAAAGGTGCGGAACCTCACGAGCTTCGGTGCATTCGTCGAGATCGAGCCGGGTATCGACGGGCTGATTCACATCTCCGACATGTCATGGACCAAGCGCGTTCAGCATCCGTCGGAGGTCGTTAAGAAGGGCGACAGCGTTGACGTCGTGATCCTGAATATCGACGCCGACAACAAGCGCATCTCGCTCGGACTCAAGCAGGCGCAGGACGATCCGTGGCTCAAGATCGGCGAGACCTATCCGGTCGGAACCGAGCTCGACGGAACGGTCGTCCGCCTCATGGACAAGGGCGTTGTTGTCGACATCGGCAACGACATCGAGGGTTTTGTTCCGGTGAGCCAGCTCAACTTCGGGGATCCGGTGAACAGTCCTGCGGACATCGTGTGGGAGGGGATGAAGCTCGAAGTTCGTGTGCTCGAGGTCGATCCCATTCAGCGGCGCATTGTGCTTGCGGTAACGAACATTCCTGAAGGTCAGGAGCGTCCGGAGACGCCGTCGAAGGTCATTCCGATGGAGACTGACGACTACAACCTGTCGGATCCGATTTCGGTTCCTGTGGTGTTCGAGGAAGCAGAAGGGTAAGAACAAACGAGACGGCGGATTTAGCGGATCGTGCTAGCACAATGTGAGAACGGCTCACCTGTATCGGGTGGGCCGTTCTGTTTTGCGGCGGGTCGGCGGGCTCCGTGATCAAGCGAATTCTCGCAGCGGTTGGCGGATACGGTCTCTCAGTGGATGAAGGTTCCCATAGCGATCTCCAGGGCGCCGAAGACAAGAACCAGATACGCCGCAACGCCAACGGCAATTGCGACGGTTCGGAGAATCAGTAGTGACGATGCAATTGCACTATTGCTGACGCGTCCCGGAGGATCGAGCACGCGGTCGGCCAGAGCCCAGGCGCCGAAAGCTGCAAAGCATAGCGCGGCACTTGCCAACACGATCCAGCCTGGCGGTCTCCACGCAGCCGATAACGCGACCGTCAGCAGGCCTCCCGTGACATCGAGAGTCAGTCGCCGGATAGAAGCGCGCCGAGCGTGCTGAACCAGCGCATCTCCAAGGCTGTTGTACTGTTGCATTGCGGCGACCATCGGGATCCTCCGGGACAATGTTCGGCCACTTCTGCGCGCGCCGAGTCATTACGGCGCGCGCTCCGCACTAACAGGAACTGTCCTGCCTACTCTCGCGAAGGCGCTGCCTGAGCCGCCGCTCGTAAATCACCAATCGGCACGACTCGCCCGTGAATCGGAACGATCGTATCCACTGCCAGACCGAGCCTTTCGATGTTCGCCACCAGGTTTGCCGCGTGCGGGAAGACAGGCGGCGGCGCTCCCGCCGCGGGCGGCGTGGCCGGTGGGCTGTACACATCCGCCTCGATCAACATCTTCTCTTTCGGCAGGTACACCACGAGCATCGATTTGGAGTGCAGGTTTCCCGCGAGGTGATGCAGCTCCACAGTGCGGGTCCTGTCGGTGATCACGCGCTTAGCGCCGACTCCCTCGACGGTTGGCGCACGCTGCTTCTTCGCCAGGGCGTCCTGAACGATCGTATGCCGCCGCAGAGCGAGTGAATCGAACAGCGGCTTGTTCAGCTCGTGCGTGATGACAGTCAGCCCCTCCGAGATTGCCGCGCGGAGCCCGCCCGCGTGATCGAAGTGATGATGAGTGTTGATCACCGCCCGAAGCGGCTTGCCCGGGCTGAGCGTCCTGGCACGCTGGATCACCGCAAGAGTGCGCGCTTCGTTCGGTGCCTCGACAAGCAGCAGATGGTCCGCCATCTCGATAGCTACGCTGTGGTGCGACTGGCCCGCCAGAAGCCACACTCCCGGCGCAGGCTCGGTGACCACAATCGTCGGTGCGGCAGGCGCAGGAGCTGGCGCCGCGCGCAATTCCGCCGGTGCCGCAAGGTCCGGGATGTCGGCGGGATTCACCTGGATGGTGGCAAGGCGGATGTCTGCGAGTGTCCATCGTTCGTCCAGGCGCTGCACGAGCCGAGCTGGAAGCTTGAGTCCGTTGAAGTCCTGCCAGTCATGGAGGTCGGTTTCCAGAAGCACATCACCAAGCATTGGGTGATACACGATCTGCTGAATGCGCACCGGCAGATTCGTTGTTGGATCGATGAGCATGCCGAACCGCTTGCCCCCCGCATTCATCCGCACGTAGCGGAATCCCTGCTGCCGCCCTCCGTCAATGACCTCGGAGTTCGGCGAAAAAGCTGTCTGCAGAAAACCGATCGGGTGGTGGACCAGGTCATTCCGCGGGTCACTTAACAACCGACCTGTAGCAATGCGTGAGCTTCCATCCGCGAGCACGTCGAATCCAAGCTGTTTGTCACCGGCATTCGTCAGGCGCTGCGAGGCGGTATTGCCTGTAATGAACCGAGGAGTGCGAGCGAGCTCGAGTCTCCATCGTCCGTTCTCGAAATCCGAGATCCGCCTGAACTCGGTCACCTCGAACCTGGGGAGCGAGTCGAATGGAGCCGGGTTTTGCCCAAGGTTGTAGGTCGAGCCCCGTCCGATCATGGAGAGAGACTTGACCGCCAATACGCGCGCCCTGCCTCCCATCGCGGTCGCTACGGCGTCGAGGGCCGTGCGACGGCGCTGACCTGAGGCGCTGCTTGTTGCCACGAGAGAAAGCACCGCGAAGAGAGCGAGAGTCCTGCAACGAGCGTGACTGAGTGGGTGCATGTCGAGCCTCCTTTTGGGGCTAAAATACGGCATTGAGGCCCGGCCTGCCGGCCGGGGGCGTGGGTAGTGGGTCACCCTCTACCGGGCCGCGGCGGAGCAGACGACCGACGGTTCAGCATTCTCTCCGGGGTCGGCCAGCCGATGGGATCGGGCTTTCGCGCGCTTGTAACTCTGTGCTGCCAAGTGCGTCAAACTGTTATGGGAAACCATCGCTCGGTTCTGCTGATTGGCGCCACAGGCCTCGTGGGGAGCGAATGCCTTCGCCTCCTTCTCGAGAATGATGCCTTCAGCCGGGTGATGGTCCTTTCGCGAAGGCCGTTGAGCGGAGCGTCGTCTCATCCGAAGCTCAAGATCCATCTCGTTGATTTCGACCGCCTGACTTCCGCGGCTTCGTGCTTTGCGGTCGACCAGATAATCTGTGCCCTCGGTACCACAATGAAGGCTGCCGGCTCGCGCGCCCGTTTCCGCGCTGTGGACCTTCTCTATCCGCTGACCGCGGCCCACCTCGGCGTCGAGAAAAAAGTCTCTCATTTTCTGCTGGTGAGCGCGCTCGGCGCCAATCCGGACTCGCGCTTCTTCTACAGTCGCATGAAAGGCGAGCTGGAGTACGCCGTGGCGGAGCTGCCATACCGGTCGCTGACCATTGCACGGCCATCGCTCCTCGTTGGCAAGCGTGAGCATCCTCGCCTGGGCGAGCGGGTAGTCGGCGGCTTGCGCGCGCTTTTTCCGGCGCGGTATCGTCCCATCCACGCGACAGACGTGGCGCGCGTGCTGATCCAGCACGCAGTGGCCGATGCAGCCGGCCGCCGGATAATCGAATCGTTCGAGCTGCGCGAGCTGGCGAGCAATGGAACGTCTCACGATGCCGCCCCAGCTGCCTCATCCGCTAAAATAGAAAGTGCTCCACAGTCGTCCCTCATCTGACCTCACGCTGGTTGCGAGGTTAAACTTGGAACGATATCGGATCGCCTGGCCCACGGCCTGGCCCGCACCGCATCGAGCCGGAGAATTTCACCCCGATGAGTAAAGTCAACCGCAAGCTGATGTGGCCGGCGATGGCGCTGGTCGGCTTTGTTATGCTCGGCGGCGCCTGGGCGCTCGGGCGAAGCGGCATCAACCCGTTTCGTGTGGAGACAGCCGCGGCAGGTCCCATGGACTCGACGGCGATTGCCCTCTCGAGTCACAAGCGGTGCGGTTCCCTCAGCGCCGACAAGAAGGTCGATTGCTACTCGAAGATCCTCGACTCGCTCGCCGCGCGCGGAGAAGTTCGCGTGGCAATGGGCGCCCTGGCGCGGCTCGGGACGCTAGATACGGACGTAAAGCGCGATGGTCATGTCTTCGCGCACGGCATTGGAATCACGGCGGGCAAGCGTGGCGGCGACGTCGCGCAAACGTTCTCGATGTGCGACGAGAGCAGCCAGTCCGGCTGCTACCACGGCGTCATTCAGGCGTACTTCGACGCGGCGAAAACCATCGGGCCGAAGGAAGTGAACGATCTCTGCAACGCGTTTCGCGGTTCGAACCCGGATCGCTGGCTCCTCTTTCAGTGTGTCCACGGAACGGGCCATGGATTGACGATGATATATGACCACGACCTGCCCAAGGCCCTTGAGGGCTGCGACCAGCTTCTCGACTCGTGGGACCGCCGCTCATGCTACGGCGGAGCATTCATGGAGAACATCGTGAATGCCACCAATCCGCATCACCCCGCGAAGGATCTCGGGTCAAAGCACGATGGTGGGATGGCGGGCATGGATCACGGAGCGCACTCGAAGTTCAAGGCGATGGATCCCAAGGACCCTCTGTATCCATGCTCGATAATGGTGGAGAAGTATCTGACGTCCTGCTACGAGATGCAGACGTCGGTGATGCTGCATCTGAACCGCGGCAACATGGCTGACGCCGCAAAGACCTGCGACCGCGCGCCGGGTAGAATGGTCTATGTGTGCTACCAGAGTCTGGGAAGGGACATCAGCTCTTATTCGCTGCAGGATCACGACAAGGCAATCGAGATGTGTTCTCTGGGGACGAAGAAATACCAGCCGTGGTGTTACGTAGGCCTGGTGAAGAATTTCGTCGACCTCAATGCGAGGTCGAGCGACGGCCTCTCGTTCTGCCGCAAGCTTACCGCGGAAGCGAACAAGATGAAGTGTTACGAAGCGGTAGGCGAGCAGATCGGCACACTTAAAAACGACAGCGAAGGTCGCCGGACATTGTGCGCGCCCTCGGAGCCCGCATATATCGATGCGTGCCTCTTTGGCGCGCGGGTTTCGACTTTCGAGCCGCTGCCACTCGCGAGGCTGAACGCGGAGGCAACAACAGGGAGCTGATACCTCTACAACTGCCCGGCTGGGACGCCGCCTTACCGCCTCGCCCGGATGATCAGGAACTGCGGGTGCTTGAGCAGGCGCGCGTATGCGTCCGGTTTTTCCTCGCGAAACCATTCTGTCGGCCGCGGCTCCTCGACCTTGTCGATGACGAAGCCTGCATCGGTAAGTGCGCCGGTTATCGCGCTCAGAGGCCGGCGGTAGAAACGCACCCGGCCCACCCAGTCCCAGTAGTCTTCCAGCTGCTCTGTCTCGAAGTAGTTCGCGATGTCGAAAAGCGCCGCCTCGGTCGCCGGATGGTGTGTGGAAAGGAGCAGCCATCCGCCGGGCTTCAGAATGCGGCGGAATTCAGCGAGCGTAGGTCCCCAGTCACGCAGATAGTGCAGCACCAACGCCGAGAGGACGCCATCCACGCTCGCGTCGTCGAGAAAATCGAAGG
>JALYJX010000114.1 GCA_030775065.1 Gemmatimonadota bacterium
GCTACGAATGACATACAGGCCGTCGTCGTCCTCCTCGTCTGCCATCGGGCCTGCCTGCCGCGTGCTAAGGTGTCACGCGCGCCGTCTGCTGCGGCGCGATCATGATGTGCGCCCATGGCTTGCCCGGATACATGATCCACGGGCCGCCGGCAAGTGGATTCGCCGTGAGGCCCGTCGACTCCGGGGTCGCATAGGGCGTGTAAACAACGTAGAGATACGACGCACCGTTCACCACGCCTGTGGCTGCGTCAACGCTGTCACGCGGCGCGAAGTACTGGTAGAGAGTGGCGGGCCGTGACGGCATCTTGTACCGGCCGCGCTTCACGTCGGCGAGACGGACAGTGTCTATCGCTTCACGCGAAAGCTTGCGCGCAGTCAGCTCGCGTCCACGGGCCATGAACGGATCGAGCGACTTGTGGTAGCACGAGACATGGAATCGCTCCTGCTTCGGATCGTCGGCGAGGCAGATCATGTCGTTCGGGCCTCTTCGGAGCGTCACCAGCTTGCCGTCCGCATGGTATCCGAGCACCGTCGCATTGGCGCGCAAAGGCGCAGGCAGCGGACTGACTGCGGCCGCGATCTGCCGGTCGACGGAAGCATAAGTCACCGACTGACCACCAGCCTCCGTCGATACAAAGGCCATTCCGAGGACTGCGATGAATGTCGCGCTCTGCCTGATCAAATTGTGCTCCAGATGAAGTGAAGATCGTTTCCCCGCGCTACATCGAGCTGCACCCAGGTTCCGGCGGCGGGTCTCCCTTGCCGTACGTCTGCCTGACCATCTGCGGCGGTCCTGAGGGCGGCAAATACACGATGAACAGGTTCGAGTACTGACTCTCGCAGATGTCTGCCAGCTTCGGACCGCCGAGTGCATGGATGATGGGTGGGAGCGTCTTGCTGTGCCCCACGACCAGCACCTTTTTCCCGCGATGTCGATAAACGGCCGCCACCGCGCTGTCCGTATCGCCCACGCGTCCCGCCGGGACAACTTCGGGCGTAACGCCGATCGTTGTTGCGAGCGGCTCCGCTGTTTCCTGAGTGCGCTTGAACTGCGACGTCAATATTGCCGCCACGCCCGCGGCGCCTAGCCTGCTCGCCAGCGCTTTGGCCCGCTCCCGGCCCTGAGTAGAAATCGACGGGTCGAGCGCTCTAAGGTCGACCTTCTCCGCGTGCCGCACCAGATATACCGTCGTCGAGCCTGGTTCCGGAGTCGGCTCTGGTACCACTGGAACAGGAGCGCAGCTGACGACGAATGCGAATGCGGAGAACAACAGCTTTACGTGCATCTTTTTTGTCGATGTCATGAAGGTTGAATGCGGGTTGGTGTCCGCCACTGATAGCTGAGCAGACACGGTATGTGGCTGTTACGCCGGAGAAGTATCGCTCACCCAGCTGCTTGCGTGGAGCCCTTGCTGTCGTTGATCACTCGTTGCGCAGCTTCGCCCGGCATCTGCTCGTAACCCTTGAACCTCTGGACGAATGATCCATGTCCGTGGGTCTTCGAATATAGATCAGTGGCGTAAAGGTGGAGCTCGGCCTGGGGTACTACCGCCTTCACGCGCGAGAGACCACCTGGAACCGAGTCTGTGCCGAGAATGTGTCCGCGCCGCGACGAAAGATCGCCGAGGACATCGCCGAGATACAGATCCGGTGTCGTGACCTCGAGCTCGTCGAGCGGCTCGAGAAGCACCGGCTTGCATTTCGCGGCGACGGCGTTGAACGCCTGAATGCCCGCCATCTTGAAAGCCTGCTCGGATGAATCCACCGAGTGGTACGATCCGTCGTACACCTCCACCTGAAAATCCACCATCGGATAACCGGCGAGAATGCCGTGGGCCGAGGCCTCCTGAATTCCCTTGTCCACCGCCGGGATGAACTTGGAGGGAATCGATCCACCGACGATTGCGTTCACGAACTGGTAGCCCGCGCCACGCCGCGTCGGAGCCATTCGTACCCAGCAGTCCCCGAACTGTCCGCGTCCGCCACTCTGTTTCCTGTGCCGTCCCTGGCCCTGACCCTTGCCGACGATTGTCTCCCGGTAAGCGATCTCGGGCTTCTTGAGCTCCGACTGAACGCCGTACTGCCGCTTGAGCCGAGCCATGACGACATCGAGGTGTCGCTCGCCGAGTCCGGAGACGATCGTCTCGTGCGTCTCGGGATTGTAATGCGTCTGGAAGCTCACGTCCTCGTCGTGCAGGCGATGCAATCCCTGCTGAAGCTTTTCCTCGTCGCCCCGCGCCGTGGCGTGGACGGCGTAAACCACCCTTGGCTCGGGGAACTCGATTGCCGGGAGGCGCACCGGATGCTCGCGTGTGGACAGAGTGTCGTTGGTATGTGTGTTCTTGAGCTTCGCGACGCAGCCGATGTCGCCCGGATGGAGGAACGGCACATCGACACGCTCCTTTCCCTGCGGGATGGCGATGTGAGCCATCTTCTCGCCGACGCCTCGGGTGGCGTTGTAAACCTCCTGACCGTTGTGCAGCGTCCCGGAGAACGTGCGGAAGTACGAAACGTCGCCAACGTGCGGCTCGGCGTGCGTCTTGAACACGAGCGCGCTGAATGGGGCATTGTCGACCGCGTGGATCTCGACGGTGTGATCGCCTTCCGACCCGACGAAGGCGTGCAGCTCCTCCATCTCGTACGCTGTCGGCATGAGCTCGACGATCTTCGTGAGCAGTGCCTGCGTTCCGTAGGTGAGCTCGGATGAGCAGCAGAAGAGCGGGAAGACCTCCTGCCGCTTCATCGCTTCCTTCATCGCTTTCAGCGCGTCATCGCGCTGGATCTCCTCTCCGCCGAGGTAGCGCTCGAGCAGAACATCGTCGGTCGCGGCGATAGTCTCGATGAGCTGCTCGTAATACTTGTCGAACTTTGCCTTGTGCTCGTCTGGAACATCGACCTCGTCGTACTCGCCGAGCTTCGTCCCTTTTCTGAAGAGATGGGCCTTCTTGTCGAACAGATTCAGAATCCCGTGGAATTCCGCGCCCTCACCGACCGGCACCTCGACTGGAATGACACGAGACGTCAGTGTGGACTTGATTCCCTCGTAGACGGAATCGAACGAGGCGTGCTCCTTGTCGATCATGGATGCGACGAAGAGAATCGGATCGCGCCTCACCAGGGCCTCGTTGAACATGCGGGTGGTGCCGACTTCTACACCCGCTGTGGCGCTGACGACAACGAGCGCGCCGTCGGCAGCGGTCAGGCCCGCAATCGCGTCACCCTGAAAATCGGAATAACCCGGCGTGTCGAGGAAATTGATCTTCGAGTCCATCCATTCGGCGTGGGCGCACGCCAGACTGATTGAAAAACCGCGCTCCGTTTCTTCTTTAGTGAAGTCGGTCAGCGCGGTTCCGTCACGAACAGACCCGTGACGCTTCGAGGTTCCGGACACGAATGCGAGGGCGTCTACCAGGGTGGTCTTGCCGCACGCGCCGTGTCCGACGACGGCAATGTTGCGAATGTCTTCGCTTTTATACTCGCGCATCATTCAGGGCTCTGCTCGGCGAGGGGGGGTGGGGTGGGGATTTGTGCTGAGCCACGTCGCTTCTTGCCAATGTGGAATCGCGGCGGGGTCGCCTCTGAAAAGTGAGCGAGGAGACAGCAGGGTGGCAAGGGCTCAGCCCGCGAGAAAGGCTGCCGAGTACACCGCGGCGTTGAGCGCGACGACCACGAGGGCGGCGATTGCGTGATTTCTCCGAGAGACCTCGGGGGCAAAACGGGTTCGAAGGATATGATGCTGGAGAAACCCTTCCGGATACGGCTCCACCCCGGCCTTTCGCCATGAAGCCTTCTCCCATGGAGTGAGAGGACACCCCAGGTCGAAGGCGAGAGTCGCGAACGCCCAGGCAACGGCCGCGAGGTGGAGATAGATCATTCCCGGCCAGCGCAGGACGAGGAGGCTGCCGAACAGCACGAACGCGACGTACGCGACGTGTGCCGTGAGGATGAGCCTTGCGACAAGTCCGTGGATCATGCGTTATCGCGGTCGCGCCGGCAGCCGCGCGCTCTGGTATTCAACGCGGATTGGACCGAAGATTGGTCAATTCCATCGGAGCATAACGTCGTGATCCTCGTTTTCATTGCCATCGGGTTTGCCGCCGGAATTCTCGCCGGTTTGTTCGGGGTGGGCGGAGGCCTGATCATCGTCCCCGCGCTGATACTGCTGGCTCACTTCACTCCCATCACGGCGATCGGGACTTCACTTGCCGCGCTGCTCCTGCCAGTTGGCGCGCTCGGAGTATGGGAATACTACAGGAATGGCAATCTCAACATTCGGGCGGCCCTCTTTATCGCGATTGGAATCTTCTGCGGCGCGCTGATCGGCGCCAAGCTGGCGCACCAGATGAGTCCGCTTGAGCTCAAGCGCGCGTTCGCTGTTTTTCTGGTGGTTGTCGCCGGAAGAATGTGGTTCTCATGAATCCGGCTCTCGTTCAGACTCCGAATTGCCTGAAGTGGTGATCCATGTGCCTGTAGCCGAGCACGCCCCACGCCCGGCGGGATAGCCTTCCGAACGCGGGATGAAGGGGCAGCTCGATCCCGCGCGGAAGGCTCCCGAATGAATTCATCGTCTCCTTCAGGCTCGCGCACTCCGTGTCCCAGTCTTCGCATTGCCTGACCAGAAGCTCGGGCGCGGTGGGCACATTCTTTGGGAACGGTGGACCGTAGATGATGAACTGCTTGAGTGGCGTGAACCGTATGGGGAGCTTCCTGGCTGCGGTTGGCAGCTGGCCCGTCGCCATTTTGAACCAGTCAGCGACATGAACGACCATCTGGCTGGCGTTCATTCGCCCCCACTGAGGAATCTTGTCGGGAGTCAGGCGGTCGAGACGCTCCGATAACTCCTGCCTGGTTTTGGAATTCCAAAGAGTTTTCACTATTCGTTTCTCTCGATTGGATTGAGGAATTCTAGCTGGGAGAACGCGGAGAACAGCAATCTTTACCGCAGAGAACGCGGAGAACGCGGAGGGCATTTGCGCACACCCGGTTCTCCGCGGTCTCCGGGAGCCGCATCCCCCTCCTTGCTTTCGGGTTTTGTTCGGGTTAAAATCTAGGGTAAGGCCACATGTCCGCTCTCCCTCTTCTCCGATCGCTCCTCGAGCAGCGTTTTCCCGATGCGACTCCGGTCACTCATCGGACGGCGGAGCCGGTCACGACAGGAGTCCAGCCACTCGATGCAATTCTTCCTGGAGGCGGACTGCCGCGAGGTCGTCTCTCGGTGTGGCTTCCGAGGGGAGGAGCGACGGCGGTTTTGCGCGCGGCATGCCACACCACTGTCGCGAACGGCGAGCGAGCGGCCTGGATCGACGCGCTCGGCACTATTGCCGGTGAGTTCTGGGAGGAAGGGCCGGTGCTCGTTCGTCCCTCGAGTCGCATCAATTCGCTTCGGTGTGCGGAGGAGTTGTTACGCTGCGGAGGGTTCTCTCTATTAGTGCTCGCAGGCGCCGAGCCGGTGGGGACGGAGATGGTGCGTCTGTCGCGCTCGGCCCGCGAAGGTGGGAGTGCGTTCGTGGCGCTCACGTCTCACACTTCGATGGCGAGTCTTCGTCTGACGTCTCGGATCCTTCCGGAGAGCTACCGCTGGCGAAGAAGTCCATTCGGAGATCCTGCAGAAGCGCGCTCGGCGATGATTCGTGTGCGGGCGTACTCACTGGGATGGAATCGGCAGACCGAGTTTCCGATTCCGATCATGCCTTATGATCAGAGAATTTCTCTCGAGGCCGGCATCGTCGATCGGCGCGGAGTGCTGAGGTAGGGAAAGATCTTCTAGCTGGACACCGAGACACCAAAACACCGGTAGCGTTTCTACTGGGAGCCCATAGCTCGTAGTTCTCCGTTTTTCCCGGCGCGGCGTCCTTGCTTTCGGTATTTATTCGGGCTATAATGGCTACCCCCTTTATGACCTTTGCCTGCCTGTGGAGCTCGAGCTTTACTCCTGAGTCGATGACCGGTCTGATTCCGGCCCTGCTCAAGGTCGTTCCTCGACTTTCAGTGGATGTCAAGCGGCAATTGATCTGGGCCGATGCTCGCAGCCTTCCTACTGAAGAGATATCGCGTCAAATAGCAGCAGCATCAGCACAGTATCAACTCAGTAACGCGCAACTAGGGGTGTCACGCGTACCAATCGTAGCAGAAGTCGCGGCTCGGACTACCCAGTTGCCTTCAGCCACCACTCTCATACCTCCGGGAAAAGAGCGGGAATTTCTCGATCCCCAGCCCGTCACAGTGCTCGGCCCTTCACCACAGATCCAGTCCCTCTTCGATGGAGTCGGCATCGAGAAATGTGCCGACCTCGCCCGCCTCGACAGTGAATCCGTAGAAGTGCGATTTGGGGCCGAGGGTGTCGAGTTGTGGCGGCTGTCGCGGGCGGATGATCGGCGGATGATCTTCAAGTCGTCGCCCAGGTCACTTCCGGAGGCGACTCTCGACTGGGTCGACTACACCCTCACCGATCCCGAGCGTCTGATCTTCGTGATCAATGCACTCGTGGACAATGTCTGCACCGCGCTCACCGCGCGCGGCCAGTGCGCCCGCGAGATGACGCTCGTTTTTTCACTCGCCAACAGAACGAGCTACGAGCATCTCGTGCGCCCCGCTCGTTCGACGGCGAGCCGCAAGGCGTGGATGCGTCTCATCCGC
The DNA here is from genome assembly GCA_030775065.1 of Gemmatimonadota bacterium. Lineage (GTDB taxonomy): Bacteria > Gemmatimonadota > Gemmatimonadetes > Gemmatimonadales > Gemmatimonadaceae > UBA4720. The sequence goes on from JALYJX010000114.1 coordinate 6,637, forward strand.
ACGCACCTCGACACGATCGTGCTGGCCGATGCTGTCACCGGCATCACTCTTCGCGTCGAGGCAGTGACCGGTGAGGTCGAGCGACAGGGTGACATCTTCGACCGCGGATTCGCCACGGCGCGCGCGACTGAGGAAACGGTCGCCCAGCTGCTCGACGATCAGGGAGCGGTGATAGTCGTTCCTTCCAACACGCGTCATCCACTGCTCGAGAGGCGCACGACGTGGCTGACCCAGGAGCCGCCACATGCTGCGCGGACGCATCTCATCCGGGAATCTCCCGCCGAGCCCAGGTTCACGCTCCAGCTTCTGCAGCAGCCACGGCCGATCTCGGTGAAGACCGCGAGGCGTCGCGACTACGATCTGCCCATCAAGTACCGCGACACTGACGGCTGGGTAATGATCGAATCGGCGGCGGGTCCCGATCGCGTCTCGGGGAGTCCCTGGAACGAGCCTTATGCGCGCGAATATTTCCGCTGCGTGACAGAGGATGGAACGCTCGTCTGGATTTTCCGGACAGAAGTCGGCGCGAACGGAGTCGCCGCCAGCGGCAGCGGGAGCAGCGGGAGCGGCAGCAGCGCCAGCGGAGGGAGCGGGGGCGGCGGCGAGTGGTTCATGCAGGGATGGTGGGACTGACAACGCATTAGCTTGAGCGCTGGCGGCGAAAACAGCGAGCGCACATTCAAAGGCATCCGTCCACCAGGAGATGATGTCGGAGAAAACACAGATCGCCGTCATTGGGGCGGGGTTCAGCGGAGTCGTAACCGCGGTGCACCTGCTGCGCGCGGGACGCTCGGTGACCCTCATCAATCGCTCCGGCCGAATGGCGCGAGGAGTCGCTTACGGAACCAACGCTGCGGCGCACGTCCTCAACGTCCCTGCAGGCCGGATGAGTGCCTTCCCGGATGACGAGGAAAGTTTTCTCCGTTTCGCGCGTGAGCGGGATGCAAACGTCGACGGCGGCTCATTCGTGCCGCGGTCCGCATATGGTGAATACCTCGATCACACCCTTACCGAGGCCGAGCAGACTGCGCCCGGGGGAGCGAGGCTCGAGCGAATCGTCGGCCATGTCGCCGACATAGGGCTGCCAGCCGGTGGATCGCGTGCGTTTGTCACACTCACCGATGGCCGCCGCATCGATGCGGACCGCGTGGTCCTCGCCCTTGGGAATTTCGCCCCGGCAGATCCAGGCGTTGACGATCGACGATTCTACTCGAGCGAGCGCTATATCCGCGACCCGTGGGCTGCGGGCGCGCTCGACTCGGTTGTTCCCGACGATTCCATTTTTCTGATCGGGACAGGTTTGACGATGTACGACATAACCCTCGAGCTCGATGAGCGCGGCGTGCATCAACCGATGTACGCTATCTCGCGCCGGGGACTGACAGCTCAAGCCCACCGCCCGCAGGGCCAGCCCCCGACTTATGAGGATTTCCCCCATGATCTGGATGACAGGGCGCCTACTGTCCTCACTTACCTGCACGCCGTTCGCGCCAAAATTGCCGCGCATTCTGCCGCGGGCGGCGACTGGAGAGACGTGATCACGTCGCTGCGCCCGGCAACTCCCGCTCTGTGGAACGCGCTCAGCGAGTCCGAGCGCGCGCGGTTCGTGAGGCACCTCCTGCCATTCTGGGACGTGCATCGGCATCGTGCTGCGCCCTCTGCGGCGTCGGCTGCGGCGCAGCTCATGCGAGACGGGAGGCTTGTCATTGCCGCTGGGCGAATTCTCGGATTCGAGGAAACTCCTTCAGGCGTAAACGTCAGCTGGCGCCCGCGAGGTAGAGAACGAACCGTACATCGAGAGTTCACACGTGTCATTAACTGCACCGGCCCCGCGACCAACCTCACCGCGGCGGGAGAGCCGCTCGTCGATAAGCTCATCGAGCGCGGAGTGCTCACAACCGATGCTCTCCGCCTGGGTGTCCGCGTGACGCCGGAAGGTGCGCTCATCGGCGCCGACGGGAATGCGTCGAACGTGATTTTTTACGTCGGGCCGCTCCTGAAGGCACAGTACTGGGAAGCCACTGCGGTTCCTGAGCTCCGCGTGCACGCGGCTCGGCTTGCGGCGCACTTGCGCGACTCTCTGGAGTCGACTGGAAATCACTGATCGCTGCATGGCGCTGCATTTTATGAAATCGGGCTTGCGACTATCTCTCTTTGTGGCGTTTGCAGGCGTTGCCTGCACGAACGGCGGGCCAACGCCCCCGATCGGCACCACGCAGACTCTCATTGCCGTGGGAGACGTTGCCAGCTGCAACTCTCAGGGGGATGAAGCGACTGCCGCACTCGTCGACGGCATTCCCGGTACGATCATTCTCGCCGGCGACATCGCGTACGAGTCGGGGACTGCAAAGGAATTCAGCGATTGCTACGACCCGTCATGGGGGCGCCACCGGGCGCGTACGCGTCCAGCACCGGGAAATCACGAGTACGAAACACCCGGCGCCGCTCCCTACTACGCGTACTTCGGCGCGAACGCCGGTCCGGCCGGCAGGGGATACTACTCCTTCGATCTCGGTGACTGGCACATCGTTTCGCTTAACAGCAACGTCAGCGCGGCTGCCGGGTCGGCTCAGGAGCAGTGGCTTCGCGCGGATCTCGCGGCGAGCGACGCGCATTGCACGCTCGCGTACTGGCACCATCCGGTCTTCAGCTCGGGCCTGCACGGCAGCCAGCCTTTCATGCGGGACATTTTCCGCGCCCTATACGAGTTCGATGCCGACGTCGTCATTGCCGGCCACGATCACCATTACGAGCGGTTTGCTCCGCAGACGGTGGATGGCGCTGCCGACCCAGCCCGCGGAATTCGCGAGTTCGTCGTTGGAACGGGCGGACACTCTCTTTATCCGACAATGTTTGCGCGCGCTAACAGCGAACGACGGTACTCCAGCGGATACGGTGTTTTGCGGCTCGAGCTCGATCGTGAGGGATACCGTTGGGAATTCGTTCCTGTCACCGCAGGAGCCACTGTCGATTCCGGAACTGACACATGCCACTGATCCGGATTTCTGTTTCGCGTTACCGCGCGGTGCCGGGCGCTGGTAGCAACGCGATAATTCTTAGCGGACCGCCCGAGCCTCCGCCGATTTTCATCGGCAATGCCACCACCCACGCTCCGCGCACCGGCAGAGACTCCAGGTTCGCGACGTTCTCCAGTCCCGGAACGCCCGCTGCAGCCGAGATCTGGTGCACGATCAAATCGCGCGACTGCCCGTAGTCGATGCTCGGGGTGTCGACACCCAATGCGCCGACGCGTCGCT
>JALYJX010000115.1 GCA_030775065.1 Gemmatimonadota bacterium
CAGTCCCGGCTGCTGGAGGTCGACGTTTGCGCTGATTACCTGCTGGAAATCCTCCTGCTCCTGAGCATACGCGTTGTCGAAGAACGCCGTAGTAAAGTTCGCGGCGAGCCTCAGGTAAGCGTCTGTCTCCGGATACTGAACTTCCGCGAAGTGCTGAGCCGTGAGGGTCAGCGACCGCTGGTCGTAGCCGATGCCGAGCCATCGCGTTACTGCCAGGCGCACCGCGTTCGTAAAGAGCGCGGGCGCCGGAGCAACCGTCGGGTTGTTCGGGTTGTTGTTGACCTTGACGAGGTCGTCGGTTTTGCACGCCGCCGCGCTCAGCGCGACAGCCGCCCCCGCGACCATCATCAGGACTTTTCTATTGGTCATTGATGTTTTCTCAGAAAAGAATCGTTGGACGCGGGTCATGGTGTGATCCGGAAGCTCAGACCGATGCTCTTCGGGTTCGACGGAATCGCGTACTCGAAGCCCTGGAAGTTCGTAGCGTTGAATGCGAACTCAGGATCGATGTTCGGAGCGTCCTTCCACATCGCCAGGTTGCGACCCGTGAAAGCGAGACTCAGCGAGCGTGCACCAAACCGCTGTGCCCAGCCGGTTGGGAAGTCGAAGCCAAAGCGCACTTCACGCAGCTTGACGTAACCACCGTCGTAGATGTACGGCTCGATCGTCGGGAAGAGGCTCTGGAAATACTCCTCGGACGTGACGCTTACCGTGTTCTCGGCGCCGGTATTCACGTCGATTCCCTTCTCGACGATGCCGGGGTTGTCGAAATCGACTTCGCGACCGCGCAGACTGCTCGCCAATACTCCGGAGTATTCACCGACCTCGTTGGTCGAGCTGATGATCTTTCCGCCGTGCCGGATGTCGAACAGAACGTTCAGTGAAACGTTCTTGAAGGTCACCTGGTTGGCCACCCCGCCAAGCCACTTCGGCTGGATGTTGCCGAGAACCTTGAAGCCACTGCCGTGGACGGGAAGTCCGCCATCCAGGAGCAGACGGCCTTCATCATCGCGCTCGAGGTACGAGCCGAAGATCGTGCCGTATGGCAGACCCTGCCTCGCCTCGACGTTGAACTCGCCGAATATTCCACGGCCAAGCACGATCGTGGAAATCCCCGGGGCGAGCTCGGCGACCTTGCTGCGGTTCTGAGTGTAGTTGAGGGTGGTCGTCCAGGTGATATCCCGCATCTGCAGCGGGATGATTGTCATCAACGCCTCGAACCCGCGGTTGTTGATGCGTCCCGCGTTCACCGACTTCGACAGGAAGCCGGACGCAGGCGACACTGTAACGTTGAAGATCTGGTTCTTTGTGGTCTTGTTGTACAGGCTCGCATCGAGTGTGATGCGGCTGTCGAAGAATCCGAGCTCGACTCCGCCCTCGTCAGAACGTGTGATCTCCGGCTTGAGCGTTGCATTGGCAAGAGAGTTGGCGAGACTGAACTGCGGCAGACCCCTGTACTTGTTCGCGTCGCCGACGTACACCGTCGCCAGCGAATAAGCAGGCGCGTCGTTGCCGACCTGCGCCGCCGACCCGCGAAGCTTCATGTACGACAAAACCTTTGAACGAAGCGCGGGCACCATGTCCGTGATGACGAAGGCCGTATTCACCGACGGATAGAAGTACGACAGATTGTCCGCGGGCAGCGTCGACGACCAGTCATTGCGACCGGTTGCTTCGATCGTCCACCACCGGTTCACGGTGAATGATGCCGAGCCGTACGCGCTGTTCACCTGGCGCCGGGTTAGATTCTGACCGAGGGTGGGTGAAATAGCGGCATTCGAGACGTTGTAAATGCCGGGAACCGAGATTCCGGCGGTCGTCTGCGAATTCGTCGTGAAGTGCTCGTTGCGCAGTGCACCACCGACGAGTCCGTTGAACACGAGACGCTCGCCGAGCGGCTTGTCGACCGTAAGAATCAGGTCGCTCGTGTTGTTGTTCTGGTAGTCGTTGATGAAGCTGAACGCACCGGCGAACGACTGGTTGGCGTTCGTCAGGTTTCCGCGTCCAAACTGCTGGTCGATGTTGAGACGATAGATGTCCGAACCCGTCTTGGCCGTCAGGTTGACTCCAGGCATGAGCCGGAAGTTAGCCGACAGCGAGCCGATCAACCGGTCGCGCGAATCGAAGATCGGATTCTCGTAGGCGAGCCAGTACGGGTTGTTGTGGTAGTTGTAGTTCCAGTTGTACTCGCGAAGCAGGGGGCCGTTGTTGGCCGCCCCGCCCTGAGCGTAGTTCTTGAGATCGTTAGTGTCGACCTGCCTGCCGAACCAGAAGAACTGCTCGAGCGTGCTGTTCAGGTAGCCCGTTCCCGGACGATTGCGTCCGACGTTCCGGATGTACTGAACGGTCGCGTCTGCGGTGATCCGATCGCTCGCGCGAAGGGTTCCGCTCAACGACGCGGTCCTTCTCTGGAACACGTTGTTCGGGATGATGCCGTTTACGTTGTCAGCGCCAAGCGAGACGCGCGCATTGGCGCGGTCGCTGCCGCCGCTGATGGAGACCGTCGACGCCAGCGTCAGGCCGGTCTCAAAAAAGTCCTTCACGTTGTCGGGCGCCGGCACCCATGGAAGCTGCTTGCCGTTGTACTGGTCGATCAGGCGGCCGTCGAGCTTGGGACCCCAGCTCTGGTCCGCATAGTCGTTGAGGCCCCCGCCAGCGCCGTTCACATATCTGAAATTGCCGCCGGCACCCTGACCGTACTGATTCTGGAAATCAGGAAGAAGAGAAGGACGCTCCCAGGTCGCGCTGCTGGTGAATTCCGTCCGGAGCCGTCCGGACGTCGCACGGCCTTTCTTAGTCGTGATGACGATGACGCCGTTGGCTGCGCGCGAGCCGTAAAGCGCCGACGCGTTGGGGCCCTTGAGGATGCTGAACGTTTCGATGTCATCCGGGTTCAGGTCGTTGATCGTGCTGCCGAAATCGTAGCCGAAAACGATTCCGCCGCCGCGACTGGTGTTTGCTACTGCCACACCGTCGACGACGAAGAGCGGCGCGTTGCTGCTGGTCAGTGAGTTCTGACCACGGATGATGATGTTGGTCGTGCCACCCTGCGTGCCGGCGCCGGTGATCTGAACGCCTGCGACCTTGCCCTGAATCTGCTGCACAACGTTCTGGGCGCGGGTCTGGTTCAGCTCTTCATTAGAGAGCTGCTGCTGGGCTGTTCCGAGCTGGCTCTTCTCCTTGACGATTCCGAGAGCCGTTACGACGATGCCCTCGAGCTCGGTGGGAGCGGTGACGACCGTGAAGTCCTGCGAGATATTGTTTCCCGTGAACCTGATCTGCGTCGAGAAGGGACGGTAACCAATTCGCCGAACTGTGATTGTCAGCGTCTGCCCGGCAGCCGACGCCGGGAGAGCGAACGTGTAGCGGCCGTCCGCGTCGGTTACTGAGCCAATACGAAGCTCCGGAATTGCAACTGTCGCGTTAGCGACCGGACCTCCGCTTGTCAGTACCCGACCGGAAACGGTCGCTGCCCCTTGCGCCGCGGCCACGACGGGACTCAACCCGACAAGTAGCGCCGCGGAGGCAATCAGGCGAGAGAGATGACTAGCTAATCTCATGCGATCCTCCTGCTGGTGAATGGTGATGTCCTCTTGTTCGCTCGGCGCGCCAATCGCGGAGGCGACGGGACATCGTGGTACTCGGATCGGCGCGTGTCAGCGATGCGCGAAATCGCTCACACCCGTATCGATCCGACGAACCCTTACACCTCTCGACAGGTTGCTGCCGGGAGGTATGCCACAAATTAAGCTGGTGTAACAATATGGGTACAGGGAACGTATGGCGTCAAGAAAAACCGCGTGGGGGTCAGACGGGGCTCGCCCGCTCCGTGACCACCCGGACGGTGTTATCGACGACCTGTAAAAACCCACCGTCGATGTTGAACCGCCGGTCCGCCGCGCGGCCTGCGCCACTGTCCCCGAGCCGAAGCTCGCCCTTACCGAGCAACGTCATCATGGGTGCGTGGTTCTCCAGAATGCCCACCTCGCCGTCGAACGCCGGAGCTACCACGGCGGCCGCTTCACCCTCGAACAGGAGGGCCTCCGGCGAGATGACCGATACCTTGAGCACCCGCGGCTACTCCTTCGCCATCTTGTTGGCCTGCTCGACCACTTCGTCGATCGAGCCAGCCATGTAGAACGCCTGCTCCGGAAGCTGGTCGAACTCGCCGGCGACGACTCTCTCGAACGAAGAAATGGTGTCCTCGAGCTTCACGTACTTGCCGGGGATTCCCGTGAACTGCTCGGCGACCGCGAACGGCTGCGACATGAAGCGCTGCAGGCGGCGGGCACGACCGACTACGAGCTTGTCTTCCTCCGAGAGCTCATCCATTCCGAGAATCGCGATGATGTCCTGCAGCTCCTTGTAGCGCTGGAGGATGCGCTGCACGTCGGTCGCAACCTTATAGTGACGGTCGCCGATGAACTGCGCGTCGAGAATTCGGGACGACGAAGCGAGCGGATCAACGGCGGGGTAAATCCCGAGCTCCGTGATTGCACGCGAGAGAACAACGGTCGCGTCCAGGTGAGCAAACGCCGTCGCAGGCGCGGGATCGGTGATGTCGTCAGCGGGCACGTAGATCGCCTGCACCGAGGTGATCGATCCGGTCTTCGTCGAGGTGATTCGTTCCTGCAAGTCGCCCATCTCCGTTGCCAGTGTCGGCTGATAACCGACGGCGCTGGGCATTCTGCCGAGGAGCGCGGACACTTCGGAGCCGGCCTGCGTGAAGCGGAAGATGTTGTCGATGAAGACGAGAACGTCCTGGTTCTCGACGTCGCGGAAGTATTCGGCGACGGTGAGACCGGTGAGTCCCACGCGCAGGCGTGCTCCCGGCGGCTCGTTCATCTGCCCGTAGATCAGGGCGGTGGCCTTCAACACGCCCGACTCCTTCATCTCGAGGTAGAGATCGTTCCCCTCACGCGTGCGCTCGCCCACCCCGCAGAACACCGAGCGCCCGCCGTGTCCCTTTTGAACGTTGTTGATCAGCTCCATGATCACGACCGTCTTGCCGACGCCCGCGCCGCCGAACAAGCCGATCTTTCCGCCCTTCACGAACGGAGCGATGAGATCGATGACCTTGATTCCCGTCTCGAAGATTTCTGTCTTCGGCTCGAGGTTCGCGAACTGCGGCGGCATGCGGTGAATCGGCCAGCGCTCCACGCTGTCGGGAATCGGCTCGCCGTCATCAACCGGCTGTCCGAGCACGTTGAGAATTCGCCCGAGCGCGGCCTCACCAACCGGCACGGTGATCGATGTCCCCGTATCGACGACCTCCATTCCACGGACTACACCGTCAGTGGCCGACATCGCGACTGCGCGCACCTGATTGCGGCCGATGTGCTGCTGAACTTCCGAGGTCACGTCGATGTCGCCTCCTGCATCCGACTTCGCCTGGATGCGGAGCGCATTGTAGATCTCGGGAAGCTTCTCGGCTTCGAACTCCACATCGAGCACCGGTCCGATGACCTGCACGACCTTGCCGATGTTTCGGGCCGGGGGGGGAGGTGCTGTCGTTGCCATTGTTATCCCTCGAGGGCCGCAGAGCCGCCGACGATCTCGGCAATCTCCTGCGTGATCTGCGCCTGACGGGCGCGGTTATATGTACGGCGAAGCACGTTGAGAATGTCGCCGGCGTTGTCGGTTGCGTTTTTCATCGCGGTGCGCCGGGCTCCCTGCTCTGCCGCTGCGGTCTCGACGAGTGCGCGGTACACCGAGTTCCTCACGTACAGCGGCAGCAGCTGCGCGAGAATCGCCTCGGCTGATGGAAAGAGCAGGTAGTCGTGACGGATCCCGCCACCTTTTCCTTCGGTTTTGCTTTCGGGCGGAGTGACCGGGAGAATTCTTAGAGTGGTCGGTGGTGTCGAGAGCGCCGAGTTGAACTTTGCGTAGACGACGTAGACAGCGTCGATGTCGCCCTTCTCGAACTGGCCGATGAGATCGTCGACGAGCTCGGACGCGTTCTGCGCACTGGGACGATCTGTGAAGTCGGTGCGACTCGACTCGATGGGCCGGCCGACGTAGCGGAAGTAGCCGAGCCCTTTTTTACCGACGATCCGAAGAAGCGTCTCCGTGCCTTCGCCGTCGAGACGGCGCAGGAGGTTTCTCCCTTCCTTGATGAGATTGGCGTTGAAGCCGCCGGCGAGACCACGATTCGATGTCAGAAGCAGCACCGCTGCCTTCTTTGCCGCAGTCGGCTGCCGGAGGAGCGGGAACTCCTTGGCCAGCTCCGGAGAGTAGAGGCTGGCGATCACTTCGGTGAGTGAATTCGCGTAAGGACGCGCCGCGACGACGCGATCCTGCGCGCGCTTCATCTTGGACGTGGCGACCATCTCCATCGTCCGCGTGATTTTCCGCGTGTTCTCGACGGAGCGGATGCGCCCCTTAAGCTCGCGACCCTTGGCCATTCGCTACGCCGCCGGCTTCTCTGTTCCGCGCATGTTGTTGAACGCTTCGATCGCGCGCCGGAGGTCGGCCTCCCTGTCCTTCGAGAGAACCTTCTCCTTCCGAATCGAGTCGGTCACCTGGGGATACTCGACCGAGACGTACTCGCGGAAGCCGCGCTCCCACTCCTTGATCTCCGCGACTGGCACGGCGTCGAGGAATCCGTTCGTCACGGCGTAGATCACGACGACCTGCTCTTCCGCCGGCATCGGCTGGAACTGCCGCTGCTTCAGGAGCTCAACGGTGCGTGCGCCGCGCTCGAGCTGCTTCTTCGTCGCCGCGTCGAGGTCCGACGCGAACGAGGCGAACGCTTCGAGCTCGCGGTACTGGGCGAGATCGAGCCGCAGGCGGCCCGCAACCGCCTTCATCGCCTTGATCTGCGCGTTTCCGCCGACGCGTGAGACAGAGATACCGACGTTCACCGCGGGGCGAACGCCCGCGTAGAAAAGGTCGGCCTCGAGGAAGATCTGGCCATCGGTGATCGAGATGACGTTCGTCGGAATGTAGGCGGATACGTCGCCGGCCTGGGTCTCGATGACGGGGAGCGCGGTGAGCGATCCGCCAGGCTTGAGAATGTTCACGCCGTCTACGACGGCGTCATCGTTTCTGAGCTTTGCTGCGCGCTCGAGCAGACGCGAGTGGAGATAGAAGACGTCGCCAGGAAACGCTTCACGGCCGGGCGGCCGACGAAGCACGAGCGAGAGCTGGCGATACGCGGCTGCCTGCTTGGTCAGATCGTCGTACACGCAAAGCGTGGGCTTGCCTTCGCTGTACATGAAGTATTCGGCCATCGCGCAGCCGGAGTACGGGGCGATGTACTGCATCGGCGCGGGGTCCGACGCGCTCGCGACGACGACGATCGAGTACTCCATCGCGCCGGCCTGGCGAAGCTTCTCGACAACGGACGCCACGGTCGAATTCTTCTGACCGATGGCGATGTAGACGCAGATGACGCCGGTGCCCTTCTGATTGATGATGGTATCGACGGCGATGGCGGTCTTTCCGGTGCCGCGGTCGCCGATGATCAGCTCGCGCTGGCCGCGCCCGATGGGAATCATCGAGTCGATCGCCTTGATGCCGGTCTGCAGCGGCTCGTTCACGGGCTGCCTGACGATGATGCCTGGCGCCTTGGAGTCGACTTTCCGCGTCTGAGTCGTGGTGATCGGGCCCTTCTGGTCGAGCGGTCTGCCGAGCGGATCGACTACGCGCCCGACGAGCTCGGGACCGACCGGCACTTCGAGCACTCGCGAGGTGCGGCGGACTTCATCGCCTTCCTTGAGCTGGAGGTAATCGCCGAGGATGACGGCGCCGATGTTGTCTTCCTCGAGGTTCAAGGCGAGGGCGGTGATCTTCTCCCCGGTCTCGGACGAGGTGACTTCGAGCATCTCACCGGACATGGCTTTGGCGAGTCCGTAAATGCGTGCGATGCCGTCCTTGACCTCGAGAATGGATCCGACTTCTTCGACATCGAGGTCCTGGAGGTCGGCGGCTTCGATCTCACGGAGGAGGATGTCCTTGATTTCGCCCGGACGAAGAGTGGTAGCGGTTGCCATAGGGTGTCGGGAAAAAAAGATCGGTTTTCGGAGCGGCGGAGGCGTGGAGAGGCTGGCAATATTCCCCGCCGGTTTCGCTTGTGAAAAATATCACAAGCTACTGGGCACTGCAAGGCGACCGCGATTTTGGGGTCGCCTCGGGCGGGGCGGTGGTACCCGTTCAACGGCGCCGCGGACGGGGAGCGTTCGAGCCGCTTCTCTTGATTTATTCCGGCCCGCGCGGGCTACCGTTGACCGGATACCACCACCCCACCCTCCCGGCTTGTCGCGACCGCAACCACAAAGAGAATTTGGGGCCGTACGTCCAGCCGCCGCGCTCGCGTTCTTTTGTCCCAACACTGGTTTGTGTTGATATAAGACGACGGTCAGTTGCGGGGTGGGTGGAGTGTCCAGTCCACGGCAGACCGCGTGGGCCGGAATAGATCATGAGACGCGGTTCGAACGCGCCCCATTCGCGGCGCCGAGGACTGGACACTCCACCCACCCCGCCCCCGACTGCGGACTTGCATCAGCACCCGCTTTGGTCGGTTAGATTTTCCACGTGATCCGCCTCGTTGATGTCCACAAGTCCTTCGGGCCGAAGACAGTGCTGGAAGGGTTTTCGCTCGACGTGGCGGAAGGCGAGACGATGGTCATCATCGGCTACTCGGGCTCCGGAAAATCCGTGGCGATCAAGCACATCGTCGGGCTCCTCGAGCCGGACGAGGGCACTGTCTGGGTCGATGGCAAGGAAGTCCCGCGGCTCACCCGCCCCGAGCTGTACGATCTTCGCTCGCAGATCGGCTACGTCTTCCAGTTCGCCGCGCTGTTCGACTCGATGAGCATCGGCGACAACGTGGCGATGGGTCTGCGCAAGGAGCACAAGCTGCCGGAACCCGAGATTCAGCAGCGGATCAGCGAATCGCTCGAGCTCGTGGATCTGCCGGGAGTGGAAGCGAAGTTCCCGGCTGAGCTTTCCGGTGGAATGCGGAAGCGTGTCGGAATCGCGCGAGCAATCGCGCGGCGTCCCAAGTACATCCTGTATGATGAGCCCACGACGGGGCTCGACCCTGTGACGAGCGCGGTCATCGACCAGCTCATGGTGCGCACACGCGAGAAACTCGGCGTCACGAGCATCGTCATCACCCACGACATGCGGAGTGCATACACGGTCGGCTCGCGGATCGCGATGCTCTACGAGGGCAAGGTAAGACAGGTTGGAACGGTGGAAGAGATCAAGCACACCACCGACCCGATCGTCTGTCAATTCATCGAGGGACGTCCGAGCCTCGAGCTTGCGGCGACCGGCGTCTAGGATCGGCCATGGATACGGCTGATCTTCCTACCATTCTTGCCTTCGTTCCCCGGGAGCGTGCGCGGTCGCTCGTCCGGACGGCGTTTCCGAAACGGAAATGGCGCGTCATCGCCGCGCGCGACGCCGGCGAGTTTGCGTCGACGCTGCGGCGAACTCTCGTCGACGCCGCGCTGGTCGACATTGGATCGCCCCTGGCAATCGCGGCGCTCGCGTCGAGCGGGAGCGATGGACCGTTTGCGCCGGCGAACGGGGGAAGCAATGACGAGACCTGGAAGATCGCCGCTCTCGCGCAGGAATTTCCGAGCGCGCCGTTCTTCGCGATCAGTCCGCTCCGCGCAACCGACGCTCCTGCCGTCGCGCGCTGCAGCGCACTCGAGTTCTGCGATGTGATTGCCGACGGGATCGACGAGCCTGTGGCACGGGAGCTGGTCGCCCCCCAGACCTTTTCCGCCAGGTTTTATGCGGCCCTCGCCAGCCCGCCACCCGCGCTCCGACTGGAGACTCGGATGCAGCTCGCGAGCTGGCGAGCGATTCTCGTCGGTGGGGGCCGGCCGGTGCGAACGAGCGCGCTGGCGAAA
>JALYJX010000116.1 GCA_030775065.1 Gemmatimonadota bacterium
ACCGAGGAAGAGAAGGATTCACAGGGACTTTCCATGTACCGCTTCCGAATGGACAAGCCCATCCCTCCATATCTTCTCGCGCTTGCAGTGGGAGACATCGCGTTCCGTCCCATTGGAAAGAATACCGGGGTCTACGCAGAGCCGGCGGTTGTGGACAAGGCGGCCAGTGAATTTGTCGAGGTGGATCAGATGATCGCAGCGGCAGAGAAGCTTTACGGGCCGTACCGCTGGGGTCGCTACGACATTCTGGTTCTGCCGCCTTCGTTCCCGTTTGGCGGGATGGAGAATCCGCGCCTCACGTTCGCCACTCCGACTATTCTTGCAGGTGATCGCTCGCTCGTGAGCCTCGTCGCACACGAGCTCGCGCATTCGTGGTCGGGGAATCTCGTGACCAACGCGACGTGGGACGACTTCTGGCTGAACGAGGGATTCACTGTGTACCTCGAGTCTCGAATCATGGAGGAGCTTCGCGGCAAGCCGTACGCCGATATGCTGCGCACGCTTGGACGCCAGGACATGGAGGGCGCTGTCGAGGCGGCGGGTGGCCCACAGTCGCCCGACACCCGGCTCCACCTCGATCTCACCGGGAAGGATCCGGACGAAGCGATGACAGACATTGCTTACGAGAAAGGAGCGGCTTTCCTGCAAACGGTGGAGTTTGTAGTGGGTCGCCAGCGGCTGGACGAGTTCCTGCGCGACTACTTCGACCATTTCTCCTTTCAGCCCATGAGCGCGGACCGGATGGTGACTTACATGAAGGAGAAGCTTCTCACGCCCGCGGAGGCTGAGCGTGTGAACGTGCGGGCCTGGATTTACGAGCCGGGCATACCGCCCAACATCCCGGCCGTTCGATCGGATGCCCTCGCGGCGGTGGACAAGCAGGTTGAGGCCTGGAAGAGCGGCAGTCCTGCGTCAACTCTCACCCCGGACAAATGGACGACCCAGGAATGGATGCACTTCCTTCGCGCGCTGCCCGATACCATTCCGGCAACCCGCCTCACCGACCTCGACAAAACATTCAATCTGTCATCGAGCGGCAACAGCGAGATTCTGTTCGCGTGGCTCGAGATTGCGATTCGGAACCGGTATCAACCGGCAATGCCCGCTCTCGAGCGCTTCCTCACATCGCAGGGCCGGAGAAAGTTCGTCCGACCCTTGTATGCCGAGCTGGCGAAGTCGGACTGGGGGCGTGACATGGCGATGAGGATCTATCGTCGGGCGCGTCCGACTTATCACTCTGTTACGAGCACACCGGTGGATCAGATTCTCAACTGGCCCGCCGCGCAATCGTCACCGGCTGCGCGGTGACGGCCGCGGGCGAAAACCCGGAAGCATCGTGGCGGGAGACTTCGCTCCGGCAGATTCTGCTGCTGCTGGTGCTCGTCGGTATCGCGGGCCTCGTAGCGGAGCTGCTGCTGCTCGGTCATACGGAATCGTTCAATCAATGGATTCCCCTCATCGTACTCATCGTCGGGATTCTCAGCACGCTGGTTTTGATGTTTCGTCCAGGCTATCGCTCGATCAGAGTTTTTCAGTGGGTCATGGCATCCTTCGTGATGGCTGGATTGCTCGGGTTGTATCTGCACTACCGCGGCAACGTCGAATTCGCTCTAGAGCGTTATCCTGATGCGGGCGGCTTGAGTCTCGCGTGGAAGGCGCTTCGCGGAGCGACTCCCACGCTTGCTCCAGGCGCGCTCGCACAGATCGGTCTGCTCGGCCTTATCTATACGTACAAGCATCCGGCGTTGAGCGATGAAGCCGAAGGCGACACGGAAGGCCAGGGCGAGGTCAACCGGAATGGCTCGGACACTTAATTCACCGCATCCACGGGTGCACTGCAAACTCGGAGGGATTGGCTCAATGAAATGGCTCGACACTCCACGCGCGTACATCGCGTCGCTGGCTCTCGTTGCGACAACCGGCTGCACGGCGGACACGGCAAAGACGGCGGACACCGCCGCGGCGGGCATGGAAACGGCCGCATCGGCTGCCGCAGTACCGTCTACGTCTGACACTGCCGCTCCAGGCGCGGCGGCAGCGCCTTCAGCGGCTGGTACTACTTCTTCGAGCGGAATGCTCGATCCGAATTCTGCGAGCAGAGCTGATCTGGCCGCGATCCCGGGAATGACAGTGGCGGTGATCACCGCGGCGATCGCGGCGCGCCCCTACACCAGCATGGTCGCCTTCGACAAGGTGGTCGCAGCCAATCTGAATGAGAAGCAGCGGGATTCGGTGTACGCC
The DNA here is from genome assembly GCA_030775065.1 of Gemmatimonadota bacterium. Lineage (GTDB taxonomy): Bacteria > Gemmatimonadota > Gemmatimonadetes > Gemmatimonadales > Gemmatimonadaceae > UBA4720. Next base: position 2,242 of record JALYJX010000116.1, read on the forward strand.
CGTGTCTGGCGGCCCATCGATCTCAACACAGCAACCGGAGAGGAGATCCTTCTCATTCCGGGGGTCGGGCCACGCATGCGTCACGAATTCGAGGAATACCGCCCGTACACTTCGATCGAGCAGTTTCGCCGCGAGATCGGGAAGTACGTCGACAGGAATGAAGTCGCGCGGCTGGAGCGCTACGTCACGATCCGCTAGAGCGGTTTCGACGAATCAAATGGAAGGTTCGGCGCCGGCGCTTGCGCTGCGGGCTGTCACGCCCGCAGACGCCGATTGGATAAGACGACACGTCACCGATCGCTGGCACGCGGAGACGGTCGTCGCCCACGGCGAAGTATTCCGCCCTCATGAGCTGCCTGGATTTATCGCGCTGTGGGACGGAGAGCCGGTTGGCCTGGTCACCTACCGCATCGATGGTGACGGTTGCGAGATCGTCACCATCGATACGACCCGGCCCAGCTCAGGCATTGGCACAAAGCTGATCGAAACCGTGAGGGAAGTCGCTGAGAAGGCGCGTTGTCAGAGACTCTGGCTCCTGACGACGAACGACAATCTCAACGCTCTGGGTTTTTACCAGAAGCGAGGCTTTTCACTCGTGCGCGTGCATGTCGGAGCCGCGAATGACGCGCGGCGCCTCAAGCCAAGTATTCCCCTGATTGGGTTTCAGGGCATACCGGTAAGGGATGACATCGAGCTCGAAATGCGGCTCGCACCAGGCGGATGATCGCTCGCACGTCTGCCTTTTCTGGTGTCGGCGTCGCTTCGTCATCCGTGCGCAGGCGGCGCTTGACTAGCTTTACAGTGCAAAGTACTTTAGGGAAGATTCCTACATGGAGATTCAGATGTCGATGAAAGCCTTCCACGCCCTCGTCACCCTCGTCCTCGGATTCGCCGTGGGCATCGTATGGCTCAGGACATTCTGGAACGACACGCACAGGGTGCCCCCGGCCATCCTCGCTGCGCCTGTTGCGGCAGGTGTCCTCGGCCTCGCGCACTGGATCGCATACGACTTCTCCCTCGCGCACTGGGCCGGCGACTTCAGCTTGCTGCAGGCGCTGTTCAACATCTCCGTCGCGGCCGCTCTGCTCATGAGGCGCACGCAACAGGCCTGACTTTCGACCCGTTCCAGACTCCTCCAAGCTGACATCTGACTACACTCCCTTCCCGAGCGTAGGGAAGCTTGTGAGCGACCGTCGCGCAGTGCTCGGGCCTCGCCGCGTCAGAGCCGCTTGAGCACATTGCGTCCGACTGCGAGCCAGGGGAAATCAGAGTGAGCGATGAATCGGCCGACCTCGGTGCAGGCATCGAAGGAACCGATGGAATTTTCGTTCTCCGAGCCAGCGGGACTACGCGAAGCTGGAATGGAATTCGTTACAAGACAGGTCTCTCGGGAAAGAACGTGGGTGCGCGCCAGTTGTCGATGAACGTGGCGACGATTCCACCCGGCGGCGTTGCGTATGCCCACATTCATGTGGACTTCGAGGTGATGCTCTACATCCTGGAGGGTCGCGTCCGGCACGACTTCGGCGATGGGTTGGCGCAAAGTATCGAGAATTCGGCGGGTGACTTCATTTTCATCGAGCCTGGCATTCCGCACGAGGTCTGCAATCTCAGCCCGACCGAGCCGGTGGTCGCGGTGGTCGCGCGGTCCGACGCCAACGAGTGGGAGCACATTGTCGACTACCCGAGCGAGCGCCGGCCGCGCGGATAGAGTGGCATCCCTGTTCGTCTATTGCGGGCTGATCATCTTTCTGGTTGGACTCGTGTCCATGATACGGCCGATTCGCCGACTCAGGATAAAGACCCGCCGGAGCGCGGCCATGATATCAGTCGTCGGAATTCTCTTGCTCGTCATCGCAGCTAATCTTCCCGCTTCTGAGGTCGCCTCGCCAACGCGGACGATGATCCTCGACGAGTTTCTCCCGAAGTATCATTTCAACGAGTTTCATTCAACACGAGTACATGCGCCGCCGGATAGCGTCTACGCCGCTGCCAGGCAGGTCACCGCGCGCGAGATCAGGCTGTTTCGATTTCTTACCTGGATCCGCTCGCCCCGCCTCGGAGGCGCACCCGAGAGCATCCTCACTCCGCCGGCCGATGATCCAGTGCTCGACGTGGCGCTGCGCTCGGGATTCCAGCTCCTCGCCGATGCTCCGCCACGGGAAATTGTTTTCGGATTGGTCCAGGGCCGCTGGCGGTTCAGGACCCAGAGTCCGACGCCGCAGGATTTCAAGGATCTGAATCGGGCCGGCTACGTCAAGATCGCGATGAACTTCCACGTATCCCCGGATCAAGACGGGTGGACTACTCTTACCACGGAGACTCGTGTCCTTGGCACGGATGTGCAGGCGAAGCGTCGCTTCGGACGCTATTGGCGCGTGATTTACCCGGGAAGCGCGATAATTCGGGTGATGTGGCTCAGGGCGATCAAGTCGAGAGCGGAACGCCGTTAGCGGGCTTATCTTGGGTTAGACCTCCTCGACTGTAATGCCTGGTACATCGGAATCGATCGCCGTCAGCCTGCACGACCGCTACGCCATCGAGCGTGAGCTCGGAAGCGGGGGCATGGCGGTTGTGCATCTTGCCGAAGAAAAGAAGCATGCGCGCAAGGTCGCGATAAAAATCCTGCGGCCTGAGTTTACCGCGTCCGTAGGAGCAGAGCGATTCCTGCGCGAGATCGGAATTGCCGCCCGCCTGTCGCATCCGCACATCGTTCCACTGATCGACTCCGGCGAGACTGAAGGTCAGCTCTACTACGTCTCACCGTTCGTGCCTGGAGGCTCGCTCCGGGAAAGGCTTCTCCGCGAGAAGAAGCTTTCGCTGCGCGAGACACAGCGAATCACGCAGCAGATTGCGACGGCACTCGATTACGCTCACCGGAATGGTTTTGTCCATCGCGACGTGAAGCCGGAGAACATCCTGTTCGCCGACGGACACGCGCTTCTCGCCGACTTCGGTATCGCTCACGCCCGCCGGGTGGCAGGCAGCGACGGTATCACCGAAGGCGGATTGGCAGTGGGCACGCCGGCCTACATGAGTCCCGAACAGGCAACCGCTGAAGAGAATCTCGATGGTGCCTCCGACATCTACAGTCTGGCGTGCGTGGTTTATGAGATGCTCACCGGCGAGCCGCCTTTCCACGGCGACAGCGCACGGGCGGTAATGGTCCGGCACGTGATGGAGATACCGAGGCCCGCTCGCGCTCTGCAGCCCGACGTCCCCCCAGGAGTGGAACGGGCGCTTGCGCGCGCGCTGGCCAAGCGTCCCGAGGAAAGGTTCGCGAGCGTACTGGATTTCGCTGCGGCCCTCGAGGGACTCGGGCCGGACGGCGGCGTCGGTTTCTCCGTCGCAGTCCGTACGGTTGCCGTGCTGCCATTCGTGAACGCGAGCTCCGACCCGGACAACGAGTATCTCAGCGACGGTATAACGGATGAGCTGATCAACGCGCTGGCGAAGGTGGAGGGTCTTCGCGTAGCCTCGCGTACGTCGGTTTTCGCTCTGAAGGGGAAGGCGCAGGACGTCCGTGCGATTGGTGCGCTGCTGGGCGCGTCCGTCGTGCTGGAGGGAACCGTGAGAAAGTCGCTCGAGCGGCTGCGGGTCACGGCACAGCTCACATCAGCCGACGATGGAAGGCTGCTGTGGTCCGAGCGATTCGATCGCACCGTCAGCGACATGTTCGACATTCAGGATGAGCTCGCCGACATCATCGTGACGACGCTGCGCGGGACTTGGCTCGCGGATCTCGACCAGCCTCTCCCCAAGCGCTACACCGACAGCATCTCCGCTTACGGACTCTACCTCAAGGGTCGGTACGCCTGGAACAAGCGCACACAGGAGGGAGTGGCGGAGGGAATCGAGTACTTCGAGAAGGCGATCGCCGAAGATCCCGGCTACGCGCTCGCTTACACCGGGCTTGCCGATTCGTACGCGCTGCACGTGGACTACCGCAACGTTCACGTGAGCAGTGGCTTCGAGCGAGCCAAGGAATACGCGAAAAAAGCTCTCGAGCTCGATGATTCACTCGCTGAGGCTCACGCTTCCCTCGCGTGGACACTTTTCATTTACGACTGGGACTGGGAAGGCGCGACGCGTGAGTTCCTGCGCGCTATCGAGCTCGATACCCGCTACGCCACCGCGCACCAGTGGTATGCGTTCCTTCTCGCATCTCAGCAGCGGCTGGATGAGGCGCTCGTCGAGGCGCACACGTCGCAGGAGCTCGACCCCGCCTCGGTGTCCATTCGCCGCTCGCTCGGCTACACGTATCTCTACGCGCGGCGCTACGAGCAGGCGTCCTACCACGAGACGCGCGCGATCGCGATGAACCCTGCGGGCGAGGAAAGCTACCGTGTGCTCGGGCTGGCGCTGACGCTGAGCGGGCAGCACGAGGAAGCGGAGCGTGTTCTGCGCGAGGCAACAACCCTTGCCGCCGCGGGGACGTACACGAAAGTGACTCTGGCTTACGCGCTCGCGCGAAACGGAAAGCGTGAATACGGCGAGGCGCTGGCCGTAGAGCTGGCTGAAAAGCGCGAACTCGATTACGTGTCGCCTGTCGAGCTGGCCACGCTCCACATCGCTCTCGGGAACAGGGAGAGTGCGCTCGACTGGATGGAGCGAGCCTACGACGAGCGGCGAGGTTGGATGGCCTATCTCAAGGTGCATCCGATTCTCGACCCTTTGCGCGACGAGCCCCGCTTTCAGGCGCTCGTGGAGAAGATGCGACTCTAGCTCGAGTGGTCTGAGCGGTTCAAAGCTTGAGATCCCACGTCTGACCCACGAGGCCGCTTCCGAAGAGCGCGTGCGGCTCCTCCTTGGCGAGCTTGAAGCCCCTGCTCTCGTAGATGCGGCGCGCCGAGCGAAGAACGTCGTTCGTCCATAGCGTCAGCTTCCTGTAGCCGGCGCTTCTGGCGAACGCGATGACCTCGTCGACGAGGCGACTTCCAAGACCCAGGCCTCGCGCGTGAGGCTCGACAAGGAGAAGGCGCAGCTTCGCCGTCGTGCGGGTTCTTCGAACGATGAAGACCGAGCCGACACGCCTTCCGTCGAGCTCGGCGATCCAGCAGCGGTCACTTTTCGGATCGAAGTTTCGTATGAAATCGGAGACGATTCCTGCGACGATTCCCTCGAATCGCTCGTCCCAGCCGTATTCGCTCGAATAGAGTGAACCATGTCGTTCCACTACCCAGCCCATGTCGCCGGGACGGTGCGGGCGAAGCCTGATTCGGCTTGCAGCCGGTGTAGAAACGTCAGGCCCGAGCAGACCCTCGATCGCGCCCATTGCTTCCGCCAGCTGCTGCTGCGCGGCAGCGGACAGGGCGCCGAGCATTTTGCCGATCTGATCACTCGATCGGGAATCGAGGCTCCTGAATGCGGTGCGACCGGACGGAGTGAGAGTCAGAATTTGCTGCCGTCCGTCGCTCGATGAGCGTGAACGCCGGATCAAGTGCCGTCGCTCGAGTGAGCGCAGGCTTCTGCTCAGGTAGCCGAAATCAATGTCCAGCTTCCGGCCGAGCTCGACGGCGATTACGCGCTTTCCTGTGCCCAGCTCGTACAGGATGCGGGCCTCGGCGAGCGAGAACGGGGTTCGAAGGAGCCGCTCCTCGAGAAGGCCGATATGTCTCGTATAGAACCGGTTGAACTTGCGCACCGATCGTATCGTCGTGCGTGACGGTCGTGCCATGTCTGCTCCTCGTCCGATCCTCCGTCAAAAAGGGAGCGAATTAGTTGACTTTGTCAAGTATTTCGCGCACCGGGACAAATCGCGATAGTCTTGCAGCGAGCGCTCATGACCGCCATGTTCATCGGTCGGCTCATGTCGGTATCGCGATTCGATCTCTTTCCCGGAGGATTTTGATGCGCCGAATTACCCTGCTTTGCTCCGCCGCTCTTCTTGTCGCGTGCGCGAAGACCGAGGATGCGCCGCCGGCAGACACTGGAATGGCGGTTGCCCCGGCAACGGTTCCCGAAGCAGCCCCTGCTGCTGCTCCCATCGATCTCAACGCTGTCGCGGGGAAATACGCTTTCACTGGAAAGAACGAAGCGGGTGACACCACACTCGTGACCTACGAGCTTAACGCGACCGCCGACACAACCGGGTGGACGCTCAAGTTTCCAAACCGGAACGCGATCCCGCAGCGTGTCACCTCTGTTGCAGGCGACAGCATTGTCCTCGAGTCAGGCCCTTACAGCAGCGAGATCTACAAGGGCGTTCAGGTCCGAACGCACACGGTCTACCGGCTCCAGGATGGAAGACTGGTCGGGCGAACTGTTGCCCGATACGAAGGGGGACCCGACTCAATCCGCATCGTGATGAGCGAGGGAATCCGGAAGTAGGCTCTGCGGCGCACCAGCTGACGCCGCAACTGAATTTCAGCTCGAGAATCGGAAGGGCGCGCGAGAGCTTCGCGCGCCCTTCCGTGCATCATTCGTCAGCGAGAGCCCGTCGCAGAGTTGCTCTGCTGGAATATGATATCCACTGGAATCTTTTTCGCCTTCAGCCGGTCGAGATCTCCCTGAAGCTCAGGCGATATCTTCCCGTACTGTTCCTGAAAGACGCCGAGTCCCTCGTAGTCGCCATTCCCCTGCATGGTGAGAATGCGGTTCGACAGCGAATCCATTCCCGCCTGGAACTTTGGAAAATCAACCCGATACCGGCCACTCGTGGAGTCGCGCGTGAACGCTCCCATCTGCTGCAGATAATTGAACGCCGCGACGTTTGCTCGCCCGTGCGCGCCGGCTCCGCCGAATCTCGCTGATCGAAACAAACCCGCCATGAAGCTCACGTAGTTACCACGAATGTCTTCGCCGGGCAGGTCGCCTCGCGCGTTGAGAACCTGCACCATGCGAAGGCCGAGGATGTCTGCCTTCCCTTCCTCGACGGCGCCGTAGCGCTCCTTGAGTGCAGTACGCACGGGTCCCTTGCCGTTGATCGTATTCTTGATGCCGAGCCCGTGCGCCACCTCGTGGAACATCGTGTTGCCGAAGAACGCATTGAAGTTGAGGAACGCGAGCTGAGTGTTGTCGATCAGCTCCTGCGCAATCGGCATCAGGATCTTGTCGAATTTTGCCTGCATGACGTTCTTGAGCTGAAGCCGGCGCGTTCCCTTCCTGAGCTGAACTTCCTCATCGTTTGGAAGATTGATGGCGATCGTCTTCGCCCCTGAGTTCGCCTGCCCCGAGTAGTAGATCGCGTCGTAGGCGTTGAGATCGGAATCCGTTCCTGGCGTTTCTTTCTTGTATTCGGCAGCGACCGGCAGACCTGTCTGAAGTGCAGGAAGCATTGCTGCGTATCTCGACAGACGCTGGCTCCAGCTCTTGTCCTTGATGAGCACGAGTCCTTCGTTTGCCGCCTTGTAACCGTAGAGCTCGTCCTCGTAGGTCTCGATTGGACCGATGACGATGTCGATGCCGTTCGACTTCATGTCCATCCACGCCAGATCGCTCGGCTGATAGTTGTCGTTCGCCAGCGCATCCGCGCGCAATGCCAGGTACCGCCGCAGCCCCGGGTCCTCGGCGAGCACGGCTGCCTCCCTCAGCTTTGCGGCAGCGACATCGTTGTGCGCTTTGAACGCGACCTTGTAC
>JALYJX010000117.1 GCA_030775065.1 Gemmatimonadota bacterium
GCGACGCGCCGCTCGAAAGGATCGTGGGAATACGCCTCGCTCAGGAGCGATATTCGTCCGCGCAACCCGTAGTAGTTCGTCCCGTAACGCGGGCGCGGATCGAACGTCGCCCAGCCACGCGACAACGTGTCGTCGGAAATGAAATCGCCGTAGTCGAAAGTTGCAAAGCCGTGCCGGTCTTTCATTCGCGCTCGCAGAGCAGGAAGCACGAAATCCCGCGTAAAAGCACCCAGCGGCGACGCGGGATTGAGCGGCGGCGCGTACGTCAGGGCGTACCCGTGATAGCTGCCGTTTGTCGTGTGAAGATCGACGAAGACGTGCGGATCCCACGCATTGAACAACGCCAGAGCGCCACGAGTCTCGGGCGCCTCTGCTTTTATGTAATCCCGATTGAGATCGAGCCCCTGACCGTTTGCGCGCTGGCCAACCATCTCAGGCCCGTTCTGAGAGCCGCGGTTTCTCTCCTGCGGCGCGAATTTCTCGTTTTCTTCCGCGTTGTAGATCGGGACAGCGATCAGAATTATCGAGTCGAGAACGCTGGGACGCGTGGAGGTCAGATTGCGAACGACCGCCAGCAGCGCCTCCTTTCCTTCCACTTCTCCCGCGTGGATGTTGCCCTGCACATAGACGATCGGCCGCCCAAGGCGGCGAGCCTCATCCGGCGTGGAGACGCGCGGCCGCGATGCAATCACGTACGGTATTTCGCGGCCCTCTGTCGATTTGCCGAGTGATCCGAACGAGAGCTCGGTGCGGCCGCGGAGCGCATCGAGAAACGCAATGACGTCGGCGTAGCGTGACGTCTCCTGATAGTTCGTGAGCTCGGCCCGCGTGCGCGGGCCCGCTGTCAACGGCACGCCTGCTTTAACTGTCGCGACTGGTCCCGGATTCGCCCTCGTGCTGCCGGTCATGCAACCTGCCACCAGCATCGCTACCGGAACGATCGCCCAGCTCAGCGTCACGACGGCTCGTGGAACGTGTCGTTGCGGCGCGCCATCCCAACGAGGAGCTCCGCCGGTGCGAAGCGCCCGGGAAACCGGTCGTTCAGCTCCTCGAGCTGGCGGACCACTTCCGCAAGTCCGAGCGAGTCCATGTAGCGGAACGGTCCCCCCCGGAACGGCGGAAATCCAAATCCGAACACGGCGCCGACATCGCCGTCGCGGGGAGAGCGGATCACACCTTCGTCGAGACACCTGACCGCCTCGTTCAGCATGGGCAGAACGGTCCGCTGTTGAATCTCCGAAGCCGCGAAGTCGGAGCGCACACCGGGCGCGGCGCCGCTCGATGGAGGGACTTCCCGCGCGGCCGGGGTGAGCAGCGAATACACCGACTGATCGACCTCGCCCTTTTTCCCCTCTTCGTCATAAAGGTAGAAGCCCTTCTTCGACTTTCGTCCGTACCGTCCCGAGCCGACGACCGCCCCCACCGATTGCGACGGAGCGAAGCGGTCGCCGAACGCATCATGCATGATCTTCCCCGCCTTCGAAGCAACGTCGAGTCCCACCTCATCCACGAGCGTGATCGGCCCGACAGGAAATCCGAAATCCACGAGCGCGCGGTCGACGACTTCAATGGATGCTCCCTGGTCGAGCAGCCGCGCGGCCTCGTTGATGTACGGAGTAAGAATGCGATTGACGAAGAATCCGGGACCGTCGTTCACGACGATCACAGTCTTACCGAGTTTTTTTCCGAACGCGACTGCGGTCGCGGTCACGTCGCGGTCCGTCTGAGGCGCGGTGATCACCTCGAGCAGCGGCATCTTGTGCACGGGCGAGAAGAAGTGCATTCCGAGCACCTGACCAGGCCGCGACGACGCGGTCGCGATCTCCTCTATCGGGATGGTGCTCGTATTCGACGCGAAGATCACCTCGGGCCGCAGTACCATTTCCACTTCGCGCAGGACCTCGTGCTTGACGTTCAAGTCCTCGAACACCGCCTCGATCACGAGGTCGACATTGGGAAAGCCCGAGTAGTCGATTGTGCCGCCAACGAGCGACATCATGTCGGAGAACTCGACTCGCGTAATCTGCTTGCGCGTGAGGCGGTCCTTGAGAACGTCGCGCACCGCCGCGAGCCCTTTCGCCACGCGTCCGTGATCGGCGTCGCGCATGCGCACCAGCGTTCCCTGCTGCACCGCTATGGACGCGATTCCCGAGCCCATGAAGCCTGCGCCGAGAATGCCGAGCTTTTCGACAGACTTGACGGCGGGTGGTGACTGGCCCGGTGAGGTTCCAACACCGGGATCCTTCTTCAACGCCGTCGTCGCGTAAAAGAGATAGATGAGCTCCTTCGAGACCGCGGTCGCCGCCATCTCTCCAAACAGACGCGATTCCTCGCGGTACCCCTGGCCGGGCCCGCCACTGTATCCGGCGGCAACGGCATCGATTGCCGCGAGCGGCGCCGGATAATGACCGTGTGTCTTCTTGAGGGTCTCCTCGCGCGCTTTCTTCAGTACAATCCTCCGGCCCGCGGGATTCTCATCGAGCAGTATTCCGGTGACCCCTCCGCGATGCCGCTGGTGCTTCCTTCGTCCTTCGGCAATGTCTCGCGCGCGCTTGACCGCGATGTCGCGCAGAATCGCCGGATGAACGAGCTCGTCGACAAGTCCGATCTGGAACGCCTTCTTCGCGCGAACGTTCTTGCCGGTCAGGATGATGTCGAGCGCCGCCCGCACGCCGATCAGCCTCGGCAGCCGCTGCGTCCCGCCCGCGCCGGGAATCAGCCCGAGCTGAACTTCAGGAAGCGCGAGGACTGTCTTCGGATGATCGGTGGCGATGCGGTACGCGGCTGCGAGCGACAGCTCGAGTGCGCCGCCGAGGCACGCGCCGTGAATCGCGCAGACGAGGGGCGTGCGCATCCTCTCGACGGAATCGAGAAGCAGCTGCCCGTCGTGGCTCATGCGCTCGGCGTCCGCCGCGGTCTTCAGCTCGAGGAATTCATCGATGTCGGCGCCCGCGATGAAGCTGTCGCGCTTGCCGCTGAGCAGCACCGCAGCGTGAATGTTGAGATCGCGCTCGAGCCGGTCGAATAGCGCGACGAACTCATCCTTTACGGCACGATTGAATTTGTTGACTGGCTCGTTTGGCAGATCGATCGTGATGACTGCTACGCCATCCTGAATCTCGGTGGTGAGCGCGTACGGCGATGTCATCCGTCTCCCCGCTCGAGAACCATCGCGAACCCCATTCCGCCCGCGGCGCACACGGTCATGAGTCCGAATTGTCCATCACGCCGCTCCAGCTCGTTCAACAGCGTGACCGTTACGCGTGAGCCCGTTGCACCGAACGGGTGGCCGATTGCGATCGATCCGCCCATCACGTTGAGACGCGCCTGGTCAACAGCGCCGACCGGCTCCGAGAAGCCCGCGCGCTCCGCCCACCATTTCGACTCGAAGCCTCGAAGATTCGAGAGCACCTGCGCTGCAAACGCTTCGTGCATCTCCACGAGGTCCATGTCCCTGAGCGTCAGGCCGGCGCGAGCGAGAGCAACCGGCGCTGCCAGAACGGGAGCCTGAAGAAGCTGCTCCCCAGGGTCGAGCGCGGCGTATGCGTACGACCGTATGAAGCCCAACGGCGGGTATCCCATCGCGTTCGCCCTTTCCTCGCTCATCAGGAGTACGCACGCTCCGCCGTCGGTGAGCGGCGATGAATTCCCCGCTGTGACTGTTCCGTACCGCTTGTCGAACACCGGCTTCAGCTGGGCGAGCTGCTCGTAGCTCGTGTCGGACCGGATTCCATTGTCCGATGACACGACGCTCTCGAAGCCGGGCGGAACGTAGACGGTCATGATCTCGCGCGTGAGCCGACCGTCTGCGGTGCCTGCCGCCGCGAGGCGATGCGACCGCAACGCAAACTGATCCTGCTCCTCGCGGGGGATCTGATTGATCTTCGCCATCTTCTCAGCCGACTGCCCCATGGTCTCGCCGGTCGACGGCTCGGCGATCGCCGGCGTGATCGGAACGAGATCGCGCGGACGAATTGCGGCCAGGGCCTTCACACGCCCGCCCAGACTCTTCGCTTTCGATGCCTTCACGAGGGCTTCGGAGAAACCCTGCGAATGCAGGATCGGAACGTTGGAGAGCGACTCCGCTCCCCCGGCGATCGCGACGTCGATGTGACCAAGCGCGATCTGGTCGGCCGCATCGGTGATCGCCTGGTTTGCAGAAGCACACGCGCGGCTGACGCTGAACGCCTGCACGCCTTTGGGCAGCAGCGGCATGAGTGCGATCTCGCGTGCGATGTTCGGGGCGACGACAGACGGAACGACTGTCCCGAATACGAGGGCCTGCACCTCTTTTCCGCTCACGTTCGACCGCTGGATCAGCTCGGCGACGCAGAGCTTCCCAAGGTCTATCGCGGAGATGGACTTAAATGCCGTTCCGGCCCTCGTAAACGGGGTTCGCACCCCTGCCACGATGGCAACACGTCGTCCATTTCCGAAGCTCGACATTACTCCGCAAGTTAGACGTGCTCAGGGTTACTTTCTAGGATGCGCACCACCCTCGAGGGACGCATTTTCGATTTACTTGTGATTGGTGGTGGAATCACAGGAGCCGGCGTCGCGAGGGACGCCGCGATGCGCGGCCTCGAGGTCGCGCTGGTCGAGAAGGAAGATTTTGCGAGCGGCACCTCGGGCAGGTCGTCGCGACTCATTCACGGCGGCATCCGTTACCTCGAGCGCGGGCAGCTCGGAATGGTGCGAGAGTCCGTGCGCGAGCGGGAGATTCTGCTTCGAATCGCCCCGCACCTCGTAAAGCCGCTGGAATTCACGTGGCCCGTCTACCGTCGCGCGCGAATCACACGAACGAAGCTGCGCGCGGCGTTGAGCGTCTACAGCGTGCTTGCCGGTCGTTACAGGCTACCGAGCCTTTACTCCGCCGAGAAAGTCATGGAGCGCGAGCCTCTGCTCCAGCGCCGTGAATTGAAAGGTGGTGCGAGCTACACGGACGCGACGACGGACGACAGCAGGCTGACACTCGCGAACATCCTGAGTGCGAAGGCGCACGATGCGGTGATGCTGAATCACACCGAGGCGCTGCGACCCATATCGCGTGACAGGGGCGAATGGCTGGTGAAGGTGCGCGACGGGCCGTCCGAGATGGTGACCGAGGTGCGCACGCGCGTCGTCGTGAACGCGACAGGGCCGTGGAGACTCAACCTCGAGCGCCGCTGGCCTCAGCACCGTCACCAGCGGCGGGGCAGCAAAGGCGTGCACATCGCGCTGCCGAGAGACCGCGTGGGCAATCGCGGCGCGGTTACGATAACCTCTCCCGACGACGGGCGCGTAATGTTCGTGCTGCCGGACGGTAAGCTTACGATTGTCGGCACGACGGATACGTGGACAAGCGAGCCTGCCGACGAAGTGCGCGCATCCGCGGCGGACTGCGAGTATCTGTTGAACGCAGTCGACGCTTATTTCCCGGAAGCCAGGATCGGCGAGGCCGATCTGGTAAGCGCCTGGGCGGGTATTCGTCCGCTGGCGGACTGGGATCCGGACAAGAAGCCGTCCGACGTGTCTCGCGAGCACAGAATCACGCAGAATGGCGCGGGCATGATAACAGTGAGCGGCGGCAAGCTTACGACTTACCGTGCGATGGCGGAACAGATCGTGAACCAGGTCGAGCGCGAGCTTGGAAAGAAGCCGTCACCGTGCACCACCGGTGAGGCAGATCTTCCGGGAAAGGACCGAGCCGACCGCATCGCCGCAACGGTCAGCACGGACACTGCCCTCGGGGAGGCAGTCGTTCCGGAGCTTCCTTATACGATGGCGGAGCTGAGGTACGCAATCGAGCACGAGATGGCTTTGACGTTGAGCGATCTTCTCATGCGAAGGACGCGCATTGCGTTCGAGCTGGCGGATCACGGCGTCAATGTCGCGCCTCGCGTGGTGGACGCGGTGGCTGCGTCAGCGCGCTGGAGTGACTACACCAAACGCGCGCAGGTCGAGGCGTACATCGGCGAGGTCGCGCGCGTGTTCGGGGCGGCCGAGCGGAGTGAATGGTAGCGCTTCCGCCGGCGCCGGCGTCCTACCCTTCGTGGATCGTCTTCAGCTCCACGATCTTGAGCTTTCTCGTTTTCGCCGGGAGTCGCAGGATCGTCGTCTCGCCGACAGCCTTGCCCACGAGCGACAGCCCGATGGGTGACGACATGCTGACGTGGCCTTCCTCGAATTCAACGGAATCTCCGAAGACGAGGCTGTAGCTCTCCTTTTCACCCGTCGTTTCGTCCTTCACGACTACCTGCGAGCCCAGGCCAACCTTGTCAGCCGGGATCTGCGCAATGTCGATGCTCGACAGCTTGCTGAGCCGCTGGCGCAGCTGGCCAAGACGGGCCTGCACGAGCTGCTGCCGTTCCAGCGCAGCCTTGTACTCGCTGTTCTCGCGCAAATCGCCCATTTCGACGGCTCTGCGGATCTCGTTTGGAAGCAGGACGCTCAGCTCATGCTGAAGCTTCTCGACTTCGGCGCCGAGCGTGGCTTTGAGGTGTTCGATCATTGGTGGATACCGCGAGTCGGGACGGAGACAAAAATCCGAGCGCCGCTCCCAGTCGAGGGAGCGACGCTCGTGATATAGCAAGCTAGACAGTCATCCCGGCAGCCGCAATCCGCTCCCCCCTGGCGATCGAGATGCGTCTCGGCAAGAGCTGTCAACCCAGGAAGTTGTAGTTCTCCGCGTTCTCCGCGTTCTCCGCGGTAAAAGCCCGTTGCAGTTACGATCGGCGCTTGTCGGATTCGCGCCGATCATAAAACCCGCGCCGCTCGTATTTGCGCCTTTGAGTCTCGTGCGCCCGGATCACCGTGTTCGCCGCTTCCGCCGGATCGTCGGTCAGAACCATGAGGTCGATGTCTCCCGGCCCGATCTTCCGCTCGGCCAGCACCCGCGCCTGTAGCCACCGTACCAGTCCAGCCCAGTAGGCCCGTCCGAAGAGAATCACCGGGAATTGATAGATCTTCCCCGTCTGTATCAGCGTCACCGCCTCGAACAATTCGTCGAGCGTACCGAAACCGCCCGGGAAGATGATGAACGCCACCGAGTACTTGATGAACATCGTCTTCCGCACGAAGAAATAGCGGAACTGCACGAGCGTATCGACGTACGGATTCGCTCCCTGCTCGAAAGGCAGCTCGATGTTGCATCCAATCGAGCGGCCGCCACCAAGACGCGCGCCCTTGTTCGCCGCTTCCATGATCCCCGGCCCCGCACCGGTGATTATCGCGAACCCGCTTTCAGCAAGAATGCGGGCCACTTCCTGTGCAGCCGCGTAGTGCGGATCGTCGGGCGAGATCCGCGCCGATCCGAATATCGTCACTCCCTTTTCCACTGACGCCAGTGTGTCGAAGCCCTCGACGAACTCTGACGTTATGCGCATCACCCGCCACGGATCGGTCTTGGTGAAGCTCTCGCCCGGCGGAGGGGACTGGAGCAGCTTCTCGTCCTCCGTCATCGGCTCTTCGTAGTCCCTTATCGCGTCGTCGATTACTCGCGTCGCGCCCGAGTGCCGCGCGTCAGTCACCTGCGATGGAGGAGTCCGGCCCGCCATGATGTGGCCTTCCTCCGTCCGCTCTTTCAGACCGGCGCGCGACGCCTTTTCCGCCGACGCCTGCATCTCCGGATCGAAGCGCTTGCCGCTTGGAGTTCGCGCGTGCTTCGTTCGAGTGCGCGACCCTGCAGCCTTGGCAGCGGTACCTTTCTTTTTCCTGGCCATTAGGGAATTCGGATGTATTAAGAACGACTGACGGAGGACAACAAGCTGTGAGCCGGGAGTATTCTCAGCAGCCAGCTGGGCGCTTACTGCACGAAGCACAGTGTAGCGTCGCGATCTCGTGAGCAAGTATCACACTCGCCGGATGGCGACGTGTCTGTAGTCGTACTCGTTGCCGACGGCGCGCGTCCGGACCAGTTGAGCGAGGCGATCGACAGCGGGGCACTGCCCGCGCTCGCACAAATGCGGGAGGAAGGCGGCTTGCACACCATCACCTCGGCATTTCCCTCCGTGACCGGGCCCGCGTACGCCCCTTTTCTCATGGGGCGTTATCCCGGACCCGTCGGGCTGCCCGGGCTCCGATGGTATGATCGCTCACGAACGGCCGCGCGCCTGCCGGGACATTCGCGGAGTTACGTCGGCCCCGAGATGCGCCTCGTGGACCGGGACCTCGACCCGGATGCGCCGACAGTCTTCGAGATCGTTCCGGCGAGCATCGCTGCGCTCAACGTCATCGGCCGCGGATTGTCGAAGCATGACCGCATCGGGCGCGGGATGCGGTTCGTCGCACGAACGGCGCGCATCCACTTTCGCGGCAACGTGCGAGGGTGGCTGGCAATCGACCGCGATATCGGAAGTGAGGTGGCCGAGCAGATCCGCATGAAGGAGCCCGACTTTGTGTTTGCCGCCTTGACCGGGATCGACAAAACCTCGCATTCCGCGGGACATGAGGCACCGATCGTCCGGGATGCAATGCGCATCGTCGACGAGACTGCCGCCGAAATCAGGCGCGATGCCGAGCGCTCGGGGAGATGGGACGACATGCACCTGTGGATTGTGAGCGACCACGGTCATTCACCGGTTCGGGAGCACGAGGATCTTGCCGGACTGATTCGTGGCAGCGGGGCGCGCGTGATCGCTCATCCGTGGGTCTATTCATCATCAGCCGACGTCGCCGTGATGGTGAGTGGGAATGCGATGGCGCACATCTATCTCGATCTCCAGAAGCGGGAGCGCCCGTGGTGGCCGTCGCGCGATTCCCGCTGGAACGACATGGCGGAGCTTCTTCTCTCGCGGCCGTCTGTCGATCTGATGATCCTCCCGAGGTCGCCGCACGAGTGCGAGGTCCATTCGAGGGATCACGGCTTCGCCAGGATGAGATGGAGCCTCGCGTCTCCGGAGCGTGGAGAACATGGCGCACATTCCCCGCAGGACGGACACTCCGAAAGGATATCGTATGAGCCCGTTACGGGGGACCCTCTGCGCATCGGGCCACAGCAGGATCTCGACAACGCACAGGCCTACGAGGCGTGCATCGCGAGCGATTATCCCGACGCGATGGTCCAGATCGCACATCTCGCCGGCGCGCCGAGATCGGGGGAGATCATTCTCTCGGCGTCACGCGACTGGGATTTTCGCGCGCGTTACGAGCCGATCCCGCACGTATCGTCGCATGGGGCGCTGCATCGCGAGCACATGCTCGTCCCCCTTCTCGTGAACCGCCGGGTTGCCGGGCTGCCGCGGAGGACAGTAGACGTGATGCCCAGCGCCTTGAGAGCACTGGGCATCACGATTCCACCGGGACTGGATGGCGAGCCGTTCAATTGAGCCGGCGTCGTAATTCGCGCCCGACTCACTCCGAACGATCGACCGCTACGGTACTACGATCCTTCCGTTCATACCCCCGTGCAGCGTACAATGGAAATTCCAGTTGCCGGCCGTCGTGAAAGTCCGGGACTGGGAGCCGCTAGTGATTACACCGATGTTCGTCACTCCCGGAGAAATCGGCGCATCGAAGACGACGTCGTGGGTGATACCCGAATTGTTCTCGAAAGCGACGGTAGCTCCTCTGGACACGCTGAGATCGGTGGGGTCGAAGCTCGCTCCTCGCATACAGACCGTGTTGGCCGCGCATGTGGTGGGTCCGGGAGGCGGTGGAGGGGGTGGCGGTGGCGGTGGAGGATTTACGATGCCGTTGCCGCCGCCGCCGCCACTGCATGAGAGCGCAATCGAGAACGCGACTATCAACCCCAGATCACGAAACTTCCGCATTGGCATCCTCCCGGCAGCGGACTCCGCCGCCTCGACGGTACACGCATTACGAC
>JALYJX010000118.1 GCA_030775065.1 Gemmatimonadota bacterium
CGTCGATAGCGCTCGGAGTGGCCAGTCTCGGCGACCTTCGCCGGGTGGGGCGGGTCGGCGGCAAGACGCTTGGCTACTTCGCCATTACGACTGCGCTCGCGGCCACTCTTGGCCTGGTCCTCGTGTCGGTCGTCCGTCCGGGCGAGCGGATTCCGCCGGACGTGCGCGCCAGCCTCATGGCGACGTACGCGACCGACGCGTCGTCCAAGGTGGCGGCGGCCGCCACTTCCGAGTTCGGGATCCAGACGCTGGTCAACATCGTCACACGCAATCCCGTCAAGTCGGCGGTGGATCTCGATCTGCTCGGCATCATCTTCTTCGGCATCATGTTCGGCGTCGCGCTCACGATGATCGCCGCAGAACGGGCGCAACCGATGATCGTGTTCCTGCAGGGCCTGAATGACGTCGTGATCAAGATCGTCGAGATCGCCATGCGACTGGCGCCGTACGGCGTCGCGGCGCTGATCTTCGGGGTGACTTCACGCTTCGGCTTCGAGGTGGTGAAGCTGCTGGGCTGGTACGTGGCCGTGGTGCTCGGTGGGCTTGCGATTCACCTCTTCGTCAACATCTCGGCACTGGTCAGGTTGTTCAGCGGCCTGTCGCCCGTGGTCTTCTTCGCGCGCATCCGCTCCGCCCTGCTGACAGCTTTCTCGACGAGCTCGAGCAACGCCACGCTGCCGACCTCCATCGCGGTCGCGCAGAGCAACCTGGGGATTCCGAAGCAGCTCGCGGGATTTGTCTTCCCGCTGGGCGCCACGCTCTGCATGCACGGGACTGCGCTGTTCGAGGGAGTGACGATCGTCACGCTCGCTCAGGCCTTCGGCGTGGACCTCAGCCTCGGCCAGATGTTCGTCGTCATGATCATGTGCGTAGTCACGGCGATCGGCGCGGCTGGTGTGCCCGGCGGCTCCATCCCGCTACTCGTCGGCCTGCTCACGATGTTCGGGATACCGGCGGAGGGAATCGCGATCGTGCTCGGCGTCGACCGCATCCTCGACATGGCGCGGACGACGGTCAACGTGTGCGGCGACTTCAGCGCGGCGGTCATCATCGGCCGGTCGGAAGGCGTCTGGTCCCCTGCCTCGGTGCCGGCAGTCGAGGGCGGGGTTGAGACAACGGCACCGCTCGACGACAGCCCGGGGTGGCCCAAGCCGGAGATATAGCGCCGGGAGAGCTAACCAAAAGCCAAGCCGTCGCCCTGGCCTTTCTCAGTCCCGTGATGGCGCGGTGGGAAGGAGAGTTCGTCCCGGTCCCCGGTGCCCCGGTGGAGTCGCTGGATGCATAGGTCGTAGCGGACGCTTCGGCCCGGCGGCTCGCCCCGTCGCCGGTCCCGGTCACTCGACGAGTGAGACGCGCTTGATCGGGAAGAAGCCCGGGCCCGCTACGCCGTTCGGGCCGGTCACGTTTACGTTGCTATTACTCATCACCGTCACCTTGGCTGCGACCACACCGCCGTTGACGGTCGTCGTGCTCAAGCTGGCGCCGAGCTCCACCGGCTGGGTCGGGAAGTACATGGTGCCGGTAAACACCGCATTCGAGCCGCTGCCGATTACGTTCTCATACACATCGCCCGGCTTTCCGGCCTCAGGATCCTGGAAGAACAGTATGCCCTTCAGACTGCCTGTCGTCATTGCCGACAGATTCGCCCGCGAAGCGCTTCCCATCTCGAACTTTCCGAACTTGTCGGCGCCCCCGTGGGCGGCAGTGGCGTTGGTGTTGATGAAGGTCACGCCCATTCCGGTGATTAGACCCCCGCCCATCTTGATGCCGCCCCCTCTCAGGATGTAGAGGCCCGGATCGAGTGCGGCGGTCGTGTTGGACGAGATCTGGATACCCCCGCAATAGATCCCGGGTGACAGGACGGTGGTGACTCCGACGGCCTCAACCTTCGTATTGGTATAGTCGCAGTGCGTGGCCCCCACGCAACTCGGGTCCGGTGACGCAGAACAAAACGGCGGCACCTCCAGGTATGCAAGCGGATCCGGCGAAGGCGACACGCCCGTTGACGTACTTCCGGTGATCGTGACGGTGCCACCCGATTCGTCTATCCCGCCGGTGACGGCAAGGGAGCCGGCGGTCAGCGTTCCGGCGCTTTCTACCACAACAGCCTTAGTGGGGTCGGTCGAGTTAACGACGACACCGCAACTGGCGTCCAATCGCGATAAAGAGCTCACGTTGAGAGCTTTGGGGTCGTCAGGGTCGAGAGCGAAAATGCAGCCCTGAGCAGGGGCGTCCGCACCGGCAACGGCGCGCGCGTGGACGGTCACTAAGTCCGATCCGAGCAGGCCACCAAAAAAAGTGGTCACGCTGCGGGAAACCACCACCTCGACGAACTCGTCGTCGCCTATGTAGAATCCGCTCACCGGCCCGTTGTACGCCGTCACCGTCACGCCGCCGGTGCCGTTCGCAAAACCGTTTCTCGCCGTCTCGGCGTTCGCAGAGCCGGCCACCGAATCCCGGCGTTGCCTGATGAGCTCGCTGGCACCCGCCAGCGCCCCGGCGTCGGCAGCCGTCTGGGCGATGCGCCTCTCGCGCTGGAGTGATCCCACGTCTATTGCCAGAGCCGTGACGCCCATGACTCCGACCATCGAGACAGCCACGAGCGGCAGAATCGCGCCGCGCCTGTCGCTCGGCGCAAAGCTGTGCTGCGTGTTCAAGCGTCGGCTCTTCAGACTCTCGAATCTGATGTCGCTCATCTCCACTCCTGTTAGGCCGGCAGAGGCCGCTGCTGGAGCTCAGCCCTTTGTGAGCAGGGGACGACCGTGTTTCTGATTCGTCACGCTGGCTCGAGCAGTTGCGCAGGGAGTGACCTGGTCGCATCGTGCCGGCAACGGGAACACTTGGAGCAGCCGGGATTACGGGCTGATCAGAAGAGGGGGGAGGAGGGACCTGAAAAGATGCCCGCTCGAGTGCGCACGTGCCGCCCGCACTGCGCGTCGTGCCGGATTATCTCAGGCGGGTTCGACCCGGTTCCTGCACCGTGGTGTCGCTGACGGCCCAAGCCCTTTCGGAAGACGCCCAGGTCACCACGCTATCCTCGCGGAGCGCCGACCGGAGCCGAAGCTCCGCGCAGTTCCTGATTACTCTACGAGCGTCGCCTTCTTGACCGGAATCACGCCCGTGAGTCCGCCGGTGATGTCCATGGTTACCGTGCTGCCACTCGTCACCATCACACTCTTTGCGACCACACCGCCGTTGATGGTCGTGGTGCTTCCGCTGGCACCGAGCTCGATGGGCTGGGTGGGGAAGTACAGCGTGCCGTTGAACACCGCATTCGAGCCGCTGCCGATCTTGTTCTCATACACAGTGCCCGCCTTTCCAGCCGCGGGATCCTGGAAGAACAGAATACCCTGCATGGGGCCTGACGTCGGCGCCGACAAGTTTGCCTCCGACTGGCTGTCCATGATGATCTTGTCGAACTTGTCGGCGCCGCCGTCGGCGGCTCTGGCGTTGGTGTTGATGAAGGTAACGCCGGTGCCGGTGATAACGCCTCCGACGCCGCCGCTGATTTTCATGCCGCCCCCTCTCAGAATGTACAGGCCCGGATTGAGGAAAGCGATGCCATTACCCGTGACCTCGATGCCGCCACAATAGATCCCGGGGTTGAGCGTGGTGGTGACGCCGTAGACGTCAACCTTCGTGTTGGTGTAGTCGCAGGTAGACGACTCGACGCAGGACGGGTTGGGTGATGCCGAGCAAAACAGCGGCACCGTGAGATATGCGAGCGGATCCGGCGAAGGCGGCACTCCGGTTGACGTGGTTCCCGGGTCTATCACAATGGTGCCACCCGATTGGTCTATCCCGCCCACAACCGCGAGGGAGTTGGCTGTAAACGTTGCCGAGCTCTCTATCAAAACTGCTTGACTGGCGTGATTCGAGTTCACGACGGCACCGCAATCCAAATCCAGGCGTGATGTGGACCCGCTTACATTGAGGGCCTTCTGGTCATCAGGATCGAGGGTGTAGAGGCAGTTGTCGGAGGGGGAAGGGATACCGGCAACCGCGCGCACGTTGATGGTCACCGAGCTCCGTCCGAGGAGAGCACCAAAAACAGTTGGTACAGTGCGGGTAATCACGACCTCGACGAACTGATCGTCGCCTGCATGAGGTCCGGTGGTCGGCGCGTGGCGCGGGATCACCGTCACCCCGTTGGCGCCATCAGTGAAACCGTTCCTCGCCGTCTCGGAGTATACCGCTGAGGTGACCGAATCGTGGACTTGCAGCCTGTAGATTTCGTAGGCACCGGATGTCGCCCCGGCGTCCGCGGCAGTCTGGGCAGTGCGCCTCTCACGGTGGAGTGAGCCAGCTTCGACGGCCAGGGCCATCAGGCCCATGAGCCCGACAATCGACATAGCCACCAGCGGCAGAATCGCGCCGCGCCTGTCGCTCGGCAACCGTCCATGGCGCGCGATTGAGCGCCGGCTAATGGGACGCTCGGATCCGATCTCCATCATACGCACTCCAGTTGAGGACCAAGCCGGTTGCGCACGGCTATTTGTGCGCTCGCCTACACCCGCAAACCTGACTCGAGCCTCCACGATACGAACGCTTGACGAGGGGATTTCTGATTCGTCCCCCTCAGTCGGTGGCACTACAATAACATAACACAGTTGTTTTAGAAGAAAGCATAACACAGTTGTTTAGAAGATCCCGCGCTCACGAAGGGCGCTGCAAGAAACGGGCGCCGCTTGGCAGGTTATTGAGTTCGCGGAGGGCTCACGTCGGAATCGGTAGCGTCCAACAGAGTCGTTGCGAGCACATCGCCGACGACTTTCGCGTCGGCATTATGTTTGTGAACCCAAAGTCGAAGTTTCGTGCAGGTCCGAATTACTCTACGAGCGACACTCGCTTGACCGGAATCTCACCCGTGAGTCCGCCAGTCATGTCCATGGTCACCCTGCTGCCACTCGTCACCTTCACAGTCTGTGCGACGACGCCGCCGTTGATGGTTGTCGTGCTCCCGCTGGCACCGAGCTCGATCGGCTGGGTGGGGAAGTACAGAGTGCCGTTGAACACCGCGGTCGAGCCGCTGGCGATAACGTTCTCATACACATCGCCTGGCTTTCCGGCCGCGGGGTCCTGGAAGAACAGAATACCAGCCATGGGGCCCGTCGTCGGCGCCGACAGATTCGCCCGTGAGGCGCTTCCCAACTCGATCTTCTGGAACTTGCCGGCGCCCCCGTTGGCCGCAGTGGCGTTTGTGTTTATGAATGTCACGCCCGTGCCGGTAATCCTACCTGAGCCCATCTTGAGCCCGCCCCCTCTCAGAATATAGAGGCCCGCAGTGAGCGTAACGGTGCCATCGATCTCCATCCCGCCACAATAGATACCCGGGTTGAGCGTGACGGTGTTACCTGAGCTGACCTTCGTGTTGCTGTAATCGCAGGTCGTCGCCTCGACGCAGGACGGGTTGGGTGAAGCCGAGCAAAACGGCGGCACCGACAGATATGCGAGCGGATCGTTCGAAGGCGGCACGCCCGTTGACGTGGTTCCCGGGTTTATCACAATGGTGCCACCCGATTGGTCTATCCCGCCCACAACGGCGAGGGAGGTGGCCGTAAGCGTTCCGGCGCTTTCTATCAAAACTGCTTTACTGCGGTCATTCGAGTTCACGACGACACCGCAATCGGCATCCAGGCGCGTTGTTGACCCGCTTACGTTGAGAGCCTTCTCGTCGCTAGGATCGAGGGTGTACAGGCAGTTATCGGAGGGGGCGGGGATACCCGCAACAGCGCGCACGTGAATGGTCACCGAGTTCCTTCCGAGGAGAGCACCAAAGACAGTGGCCACGGGGCGCGTAATCACGACCTCGACGAACTGAGTGTCGCCTGCATGAGGTCCGCTGATTGGCCCGTTGTACGGGATCACGGTCACCCCGTTGGCGCCATTGGTGAACCCGTTCCTCGCTGTCTCGTAGTATGCCGCTGAGTCCACCGAATCCTTGGGCATGTCCCTGAAGATTTCGTGGGCACCGGCGGTCGCGCCGGCGTCTGCGGCAGTCTGAGCTGTGCGCCTCTCGCGGTGGAGTGAGCCGGCTTCGACTGCCAGGGCCATCAGGCTCATGACACCGACCAATGACAGAGCCACGAGCGGCAGAATCGCGCCGCGCCTGTCGCCCGGCAACCGTCCATGCCGCGCAAGTGAGCGCCGGCCGACGAGACGCTCGGATCCGATCTCCATCATACGCACTCCTGTTAGGGTCAGTGCTGCGTACGGCAATTGTGCCCAAGCCGACCAATCGCGAACCCGACTCGAAACTGCACCAAGTGAACCATTGACGAGGAGTATTTCTGATTCCCACCCTTCGTCGGTGGACCTGCAATACTATGGGGCAATAATATAGCACAGTCGTCTGAAAATTCTGCGCCGAGAATGGCGCCGCGACCCGTTGACCCGTTGGGCGGGTGATGCAATTGAGGGAGGCGAGCGCATCGCCGCCGCCATCCAACCGGTACTATATTTGTGATCTCAGCACGCGTATTGCGGCATTGACCGCTCCTCGCGCCGGGACTATCTCGGACGAGTTCAGCTGAGCCCCGGGGACCGCCGATCGTATCCTCCGCTCGACTTTTTTTCGGAGAAATGACCCCTTCTGGAGGAGGCCGCCCGAGAAAGCCACGTTGATGGAAGCGCGCTCGTCGCCGAACAGCCGCATCGCGAGAGCCCTCACGTGAACGACAAGCTCTTCGGCGGCGAGCGAGACGAGCGCATTTGCGCGTGCATCACCCGCCGCGGCCGTGGCGATGACGACAGGAGCCAGGCTGGCGATAGTCGTGGTGCTCGCGGCGATTGCCCATGGAATCAGCTCCTCGACCGTGCTCACCTGAGCGGCGGTCACGATGCTTCCGGTCAGCGCCGTAGGCGGTTCGCGTCCGTCTGCCGCGGCGGCCACGACACCAAGCGCCCGCTTGCCGAGCCAGCCGCCGCTGCCCTCGTCGCCAAACACGGGGCCCCACCCGCCGCAGCGCGCATGTTCTCCACTGACTCC
Organism: Gemmatimonadota bacterium; assembly: GCA_030775065.1. GTDB lineage: Bacteria > Gemmatimonadota > Gemmatimonadetes > Gemmatimonadales > Gemmatimonadaceae > UBA4720. The sequence continues at coordinate 6,989 of JALYJX010000118.1, forward strand.
CCGGGCGTAGGCGATCGAGCCCGTGCCCGCGAGAATGATTATTCCAGGGCCCTCGCCGAACGCGTCCACCAGCGCGATGGCAGCGTCACTGTCGACCACCACTTCATCCGCGACACCGAGCCGATTCAGCTCGTGCTCGAGATCGCGCCGCTGCTCGTCGCGTCCGACGCCCGCGAAGCCGCCGTAAAGAACCGCGGGTATCGCGTCGAGGATGCCGGCGCGGGAGAGCCCCTCGCGCATGAGGTCGGCGATTACCGCGCCTGATTTCTCCGCCTCACCGGGGCGCATCGCGGACCGCCCGCCTTCAACGCTGGCGAGCTCCTCTCCCGTTTCCGTTGCGAGAATCAGTCTTGTTCTTGATCCGCCGCCGTCGACGCCGGCTACGATTTCCTTCATTACCACTTCACCGGCACTGAGGACCACACGCGACCCGCTGACGGCTAAGCGCTGAGCGCGGCGCGCTGATACCGGAAGCGAAATCTCCGTCGCGCGATGCTTGGAACAGCGTTAGGTCGTTAGCGCCGAGCGGTAAGCGGTGAGCGTCAAGCGGGTAGCGTGTAGTCCTCAGTTGAATTCGCAAAATCATCGCCAGGTGCGCCCCGCTTCCTGCTCGGCAGTCAGCTGCGGATGCGTGAGCGAGGACAGTATTCCGACTCCAACCGTGACAGTAGTCCCGATGAGGACGTACCACGGCCACGCAATCTTCCCCAGCGTTGTCAGGGTATCCGTCATTCCCGGGAACACCGGAATGAGCTGCTTTGCAAAGACAACCAGCGACATGACAAGCAGACCGACGGCCATTCCTAGAATGGCGTCTCGCTGGATTGCCCGTCGCCACAGCCAACCGAGAAAGAAGCCGCCGAGTAGCGCGCCGTACGTGAACGATGCGATCGAGAGTGCAACCACGACAACCGGAGTCCCCTGTTGCCTGTACAACAGTGCCGCTATCAACAGAATCGCTCCCCAGACAAGAGAGAAGATCCGTCCCATACGGAACGTGTTCTGCTCTGTCGGCTCGCGCTTCGAGAGCGGCAGATAGATGTCGTGAGTCGTCGCTGCCGCGAGCGAATTGATCGATCCGGAAAGCGTGCTCATCGCCGCGGCCAGAATTGCCGCCACGACGAGCCCGGTAAGGCCCGGTGGCATGACGTCGATGACGAATGTCGGGAAAATGGAATCGGGGACGGCGAATTTCCGCCCGCCGTAATAGGCGAAGAGCCCGACCCCGATCATCAGGAACAGAACGAATTGCGCGAACACCGCAATGCCGCTTCCGATCAGCGCGCGCCGCGCATCGCGAAGATTGCCCGATGCCAGCAGGCGCTGCACGATGAGCTGATCAGCACCGTGCGAGGCCATCGAGAGAAACGCACCACCGATGAGGCCCGCAAGCAACGTCTGCGCTCTGTCGAAGCCGGTGTAGGTATCGACCACACGAAGCTTGTCCGAAGCGCCGGCAACGTCGAAGATCGTGCCCCACCCGCCTGCAACTCCACGTCCCAGCAGGTAAAGTGCGGCGATTCCGCCGAGGATGTAGACGCCCGTTTGAATCACGTCTGTCCAGACCACCGCGCGCATTCCACCGTGATATGTGTAGAGAAGAGTCAGTACGCCCAGTATCAGAATAGAGAGCGGCATCAGGTATTGCTGCGGAACGGCCGGCCCGATGATCAGCGCAATCGGAATCGCAGTCGCAAACACACGCACAGAGTCGCCGAAAGCGCGGGTGAACATGAACACTACCGACGCGAAGCGACGCGTCGGCAATCCAAACCGCTGCTCGAGCAGCGCGTACGCAGTTACCAGCTCGCCCTGGAAGTACCGCGGCAGAAGCGTGTAGGCAACGATGATGCGGCCGAGAATGTAGCCCGCGGCGATCTGCAGAAATCCGAGGTTCGTGGTGTAAGCCAGGCCCGGGATGCTGATGAACGTCAGCGCACTCGTCTCGGTCGCGACCACGGAGAAAAGAATCGCCCACCACGGAATTCTCTTGTTGGCAACGAAGTACTCACGGCCGGTCTCCTGGCCCCGGCCGAGCCATATACCGAGCACCGTAGTGCCGAGCAGATAGACAACCAGCACCAAAAAATCGAGGGCGGTGAAATGGGATGTCATCTCACCGCCCTCGTGGCACTTGCACCGGCGACGATCGGATTACGCTGTGAAAGAGCTACCGCAGCCGCACCCGCCGGTGGAATTCGGATTCTTGAAGGTGAATCCAGATCCCTGCATGGAGGTGACGTAGTCGATCGTCACGCCCGAGATGTACTGGGCGGAAAAGGGATCGATGAACACCTTGAACCCGTCGTTGTCCATGACGAAGTCGTCCTCGGCGCTCTTGTCCTCGATGACGAGGCTGTACTTGAAGCCGCTGCAGCCCCCGGGCTGGACGGCGACGCGAAGCCCACCCTCCTCACCGGTGACGGCCTCGGCATCCATGAACTTCTTCACCTCTACCGCCGCTGCCGGCGTCAGGGTGAGCTCGATATCAGTTGAAGTTGACATTCATATTCTCCTATCCCTGAAAGTTAGGGAGATTCACGCATTTGGGTAGAGCAATTTGCGTACAATTGCACGTCTATTCCGAGGACGCGGCGGCCATCACCGGAGAGCGCGGACTCATCGAAGACGCATTCTCGGCCGCTCCGCCTGGACCTTCCTCCTGTCGGAATGACCGCGCAATCCAGAGAAACGCCGCCAACGCCACAACAAGCATTATCACTGCCTGCATCATCTCGCCAAAGATCACCTTGCCGATTCCGAACAACGTTGCGTACACCGCGATGATTCCGG
>JALYJX010000119.1 GCA_030775065.1 Gemmatimonadota bacterium
GATGGCAGCAGGAAGATGTAGGCCCGTGCTGTGATCGGATTCGTCAGGCGTCTTCGCCGTCGTCGGTTGGCGAAAGCCAACGCTACTCCGAGCGCGAGAGCACACGTTGCGCCGAGGACGTCGCGATCGCGGGCAGTTGCCGCGAGCCATCTATGAACCCAATCGTGGTTTGCGAGGACTTCGCGCGGATCCATCCCGGGACTCCGGGCCCAGGCGAAAATCCAGTCGGCGTCCGAACGAATGACCGAGGCCGGAGTTCTCCAGTCCACGGGAAGGTATCCGATGGTCGATGGGTAGGCGATGTACCCGCTCAACGTGACACCATGTGCGATCCATAGAACGCCAGCAAGGATTGCCGGCAGGATCATGCGAACGAGCCGCATCCCCCGGGCTCTGCTCCCGTGAGCGACGGAAGCAGAGCTTGCAGCCGGCGGGGTCCACCACTTCCACAGGGCTAACGCGACGGCTCCGACCGCGAAAATCGCGAGGCTCACTTTCACGGTTACGGCAATGGCCGTCAGCAGGATTATCCCGAAAACGCGGTAATCCCAATCCGATTCCGATAGGTTTTCATCGGGCGATTTACGCTCGGTGCAAAGAAGTCGCAGCAACTCGGCCGACACCACCACAGTGAGTAGGAATACGACGCCATCCGGCGACATCGACGATGCATACTGTCGCGCCTGCCAAAGTGCTACCGGGACCATCATCGTCTGGAACCACCCCACCGGACCCATTTTTTGCCTGCCCATCACTGCCGCATGCACTCTCACAATTCCCTGAACGATCACTGGGAGAAACATGATGCCCGCCGCCAGGCGCAGCGTGCTGCCATGGATTCTCACGGCGTCGGTGAGCGCAGCAAAAAGGAAGAACGAGCTGTTCGTTCCAAACCGCCCGTCGACGTTCGCCAGTCCCGGCACTACCGGGTACGCTTGAGCCCAGCGTACGCTCTGCAGATGGTACAACCCCGTGTCATATTGCCGGTCGGGGCCCATTGCCATAGCGGCAACCGTGAGCCACCCAAGCGCGACGAGCGACGTCAGGGCGACCGGATTGCGGAGCGCCGGTTGGACTGCGCGCTTCCAGTCTTTCAGTGCGACCGATGCACCAGCGAGCCCCGCGATGGTCATAGGCACGAACGCCCAGGCGTTAACTGGCATCGCGAGGTGCCAGGCGAGGAGAATCATTATGACCACGCCCCAGCCGATCCACCAGTCGAAAAACACGTCGCTTTCGTCCACGACGCGCGAGCCGAAAGCTCGCCGCACCAGCGCGCCGACTCCGCAGAAAATAAGAGAGAAGAGGAGCCATGCGGCGGCAATGATGAGGATCTCCAGCATCAGGCTACCGTCACGCGACATTCAGAATCGCCAACAGGCTTCACTCCTTTTCTGGACCTCGAACTTCAGTGAACGTTTCTGTTGCGGTCGCAACGGCGTCACCTAATATCGCAGTTGTAATGCGCACCCGCCGCACGTTTCTCATCATCTCTCAGGTTTATCCGCCCGACCCCGCAGCCATTGGCCAGCACCTCGAAGACGTGGCAAAGGAGCTCGTTCGGCGTGGCCACCGCGTCATCGTGTATACAGCGGATCATGGCTACGACAATCCGTCCGCCGCGTATGCCCGCCGCGAGACGCGGGGGGGCGTCGAAGTCAGGCGCGTTCCACTATCGTCATTCGGCAAGAGATCGATACCGGTGCGACTCGTCGGCGGCGGTCTTTTTGTTGCCCAGGTAATCGTGCGGGCCGCATTTACGAGGGGAATCGACGCGATCGTGGTGAGCACTTCGCCGCCGATGGGATCGTGGGGAGCGATGGTGCTCGGTATTCTGCACCGGGCTCCGGTGAAATACTGGGTCATGGATGTGAACCCCGACCAGATGGTCGCTCTTGGCATGCTTGGCCGGCGGTCCTTGGCGGCTCGCGGGTTCGATTTTCTGAATCGCCTGGTTCTACGCCGCGCTCAGGACGTGATAGTTCTCGACCGTTTCATGGCTGACCGGATCAACTCCAAGGAGGATGTTTCACAGAAGCTCGCCGTTCTTCCTCCGTGGCCAGCCGCGGATCCAGCCGAAGTGGTTTCTCCGGACGAGAGCCCGTTCAGAGCGGAACATGGCCTCATTGGGAAACTCGTTGTCATGTACAGCGGCAATCACGGACCCTCCAACCCTCTTACTACCATTATCGAAGCGGGGAAGCGCCTCTGCGACGAGCCGCGCCTCGTGCTGCTCTTCGTAGGTGGCGGAGTCGGGAAAAAAGAAGTTGAGGATGCGAACTGTCCCAGTATCCGCTCACTGCCTTATCAACCTCGGCAGAACCTGGAGCACTCGCTGGCAGCTGCCGACGTGCACGTAGTGACGGTTGGCGACGACGTAAAGGGAATCGTTCATCCCAGCAAGGTGTATGGTGCAATGGCGGTAGCTCGGCCAATTCTTCTGGTTGGTCCAGCCGAGAATCACATCGCAGACATTCTCAGTAGCAACGACATTGGCTGGCACGTTCGCCACGGCGACGTTGATGGCGCCGAGCGGCTGCTTCGCGAAATCCTGCGGACCCCTCCGGCAGACCTGCAGGCCAAGGGCCGACGTGCCCGCGAGGTAATTGCACGCGCTGGCGGCAAGGTCGCCGCGTGCGAGCGAGTTTGCGACGTGATCGAGCGCGGTGTTTGACAGTTCGCTGGCTGCCTCGCCGGACGCGAACAATCGGGTCTTGCACTTGCGAATTACGGTCCTCCATCTTACCTACGATTTCGCATTTGCACAGCCGGTTCCATTCATTAGACACTTCCAGATTCGGGAGATGACTATGTCCCAAACTCTGGGGACTAGCGTCGGGAAATTTCGTTCGGCCCGCGCCGCGTGCTGACCGCCGAGGGACTCTCTGCATGATTCTACAGGGGGCGATCTTCATTGCTGCTGCCGCCCTGTTGAGCTGGCTGCTGGCAAGCAGGGTGCGATTGTACGCGCTCGACAAGCTGGTGGATATTCCCAACGAGCGTAGCTCGCACTCGTCTCCGACTCCACGCGGGGGAGGTCTCGCTATCGTCATCACGGTGCTGGGCGGAGTCGTGGTCGCCGGCATCATGCGCCGGATTCCCCTTGACTTGACGCTGGCGCTGGCGGGTGGCGGGGCGATGATCGCCACGGTCGGATGGATCGATGATCACCGCGACGTCGCGGCGCGCATCCGCTTTGCCGTCCAGGTCGCAGCGGCGGTGTGGGCCATGTATTGGCTTCACGGCATGCCGAGGCTCAGCATTGGTGTCGCCGGCGTTGAGCTTGGTTTCGTAGGGACGATCCTTGGCCTCCTTGGCATCTTGTGGGCGATCAACCTGTACAACTTCATTGACGGCATCGACGGGCTTGCAGCCGGCGAGGCCATCACCACCGGAACGATTGCCGGTCTCATGCTCGCGGCGATGGGCCACCCGGGGCTGGCTTTGATCTCGCTCCTCATCGCGGCGGCAAATCTGGGGTTCCTGCCGCTGAACTGGGCGCCGGCGAAGCTGTTCATGGGTGACGTCGGGAGCGGCACTCTCGGCTACCTCTTCGCCGTTCTATCGATCGCTTCCGAGAACGCGGGCGCGGTACCTGTGCTCATCTGGGTTCTTCTCCTTGGCGCGTTCGTGTTCGATGCAACTGTCACGCTTTTCCGTCGAATCGGCAACGGCGAACGCTGGTACCAGGCGCACCACAGCCACGCGTATCAGCGCATGGTGCAGGCTGGAAGGAGTCATGCGCAGGTGAGCTCGATGATCCTCGGGATCAATCTCGTGCTCGCCGTTCTGGCGATCGTCGCGTGGCTGCTGCCGTCGTTCTTCCTGATCGCGATTGCGGCGGGGACAATACTGCTGGCTGCCCTTTATCTGTCAGTCGAGCGGATCCGGCCGATGCATGCCCACTAATGCGGCTGACGGCAGGGATCAGGCGGCTCGACATGCAGCGCAAAAGGGTGTGATCGAGAGCGCGTCGACAATCCGGCGTCGGCGCCAGTATGCGAGTGGTCCGCGCGAGGAGACATCGCTCCTCGGGTTTCTGAACGTCCTGCTCAACCATCGTGGTGTCATTGCCCTGTGCGCTCTCACGGGCGGCGTGATTCTTGGCGCGACCGCGTTGAGCTCTCCCAGACTGTTTCATGCGCTTTCATCCTTCACCGTGAGAGGAGCTCGCGCGCCGTCGCAGCTGTCGGCGGTCGCCACACAGCTTGGACTGACTATGGGATCCCTGGACGAAAACCAATCCCTCGCGTTCTACGGGGACCTGGTGACATCCGGAGTGATTCTCGGCCCGGTTTCCCGAAAGCAACACAGGAGCTCACCGAGAGGGAGCGAGAGGCCGCTCGCCTCGTTCTTCGGTATCGAAGAGAAGAATCCCCACGTCGCGGCCTCGCGAGCTCAGGAGGAGCTCCGCTCGCGCATATCCGTCACCACAACTCCCCGGACGGGAGTCATCCTTGTTCGGGTGCGGGCGGAACGGCCGCTGCTGGCGCAGCAGATTCTGCAGAACATCCTCACCGAGCTGGATGCTTACAACCTGGCGCTGCGCCGGAAGCGGGCTGCCGCCGAGCGGGAATTCATCGAAAGAAGGCTCACCGATGTCAGCGCAGTGCTGAGCCAGGCGGAACGTCAACTGAGCACCTTTCTGCAGACGAATCGCGATTACAGCAGCTCGCCCGTGCTGAGGATGGAATTCAATCGCTTGCAGCGCGTCGTTCAGATGCGCCAGCAGATTTATACCGCCGTTTCGCGATCGTTCGAGCAGGCAAAGATCGAAGAGATCCGGAACCTACCGACAGTTCTGGTTATCGATCAGCCGGAGGCCCGTGCCGCGTCCGAAAGGCCGATCGCGATACGCAGGACGCTACTGGGACTCATCGCGGGATTTTTTGTCGGGATCGTACTGGCATTCGTGCGCGAGCGGGCCGCTGAGACGCGCGAGGCTGGCACGAGCGCCTACACGGAATATTCTGCGCTCAAGAGGAAGGCGCTCGGAGACCTCGCGCGTCCGTGGGCACCTTTCGGGCGCCTCTTGAAAGGGCAGACCAGATCGTAGCCAGAGGGTTTGCTGCAACGACAGATAAGCGCGACGAATTGCCCCGCTAGAAATTCTGTCGGACTGCCAGCACGAAATTCCCGTTGGTTCGATCGGCGAGAAAGTTACGGTCCAGGTCAACCGCAATCTCGGCTCGCGCCATCACGTCGACAGACCCGAAGAACCGGTTCGTTTCCAGTCCGATCGAGTTGATCGCCGTGACGGCATTCGACTCGACGGGTCCCGAGCGATACTGCGTGAGAGCCTGATGTGTCACCATGCGTGACACGAACGCCGTCATTCGTCCCGCTGGCGTGAAGCGATCAAACGCCAACGTTTGTGCTCCTCCACTACCGGGGCCGACGTCAGCGCCGAGCAGCTGCCCCCGGTGGGTGTGGCCCTGGCGCATGACACCGTGGAGATAAATCCGACCCTGCTCACGCGCTCGAGCACCGGCCGGCGATTGATAGTTGAACGCTTCCGCACGCAACACCTTCATCACGCGGGGAGAGAGCCAGGTCTTCCGGAACCCGATATTGACGGTGCCTGCGTGGTCGGGCTCGAGGATCAGGTCGCGCTCATCTCCGGCATAGTCTTCGCGACCGTACTCGCCGAAAACGTCGAAGCCGCTGCCGGGAGGCGCCCACCGGATGAAGATTGACGCGAGCTGGTTGTCTCTAAGACGCGTAATGTCGTCCGGATCGTCGTCACTGATTTGAACCTTGAAGAGATTCTCAAACGGCATACCAAGCACATGTGAGCCAAAGCCCGCTGAGTCCCGAGCTGCATGAAAGAATCTCGCGCCGCCGACCTCCAATCCCGGCGCCCCTCTAGGCTGAAGGCTCGCGACGATGCCCGCCATGAATCTTCGTCTGCCGGGCTCCGAGAAGCTCCGGAAGTACTTCGGCCCGCCTACCGACGAGTATTCCGACTGCTCGAGCTCTCCATACACCACTCGCGTGTGCAGCCGGGCCAGCCAGAGGTTGGCAGGCCGCGAGGTGCCAGCAAAAAGATGAGGAAAGCCCGGCGCATTGTTTCCGAGAATGTAGGGATACGTGTCGGTTGGCCCCCACCACTGGTTTGCGGTCGAGATTCCAGCTGCGACTCCAAACCCGTCAAAGCGAATTGTGCTCTGGCCGAGGTCGACGCGAGAGTAGGGTAGAGTCCCGTATCGCTGCGGACGATCGAGATCCAGCGGATACTGGCCGTCAGCAAAGATGAGTCGCCCGCTCTGTCCATTTCTGAACAATGGAAACGACTGGTTCTCCGCGCGGAATGCCACCGGCGCGAGAATGGCCGAAAAAGGGCCCCAGCGCGCCGAGAGCCCCACTTGGAACGAAGTGGTGAGTCCCTTGCCCTGCCAAACCGCTCCGTCGTTTCCGCCGTACGCAAACGCGTTGTTGAGGTAGAACGAAACGCGGGGGCGGACATAGTCCCATTGAAACCCAGTCGATTCAGGCTTTCGATTGAGGTCGTACCGTTGGCCCCAGGGGTGTTCGCTGTCCGCCGCTCCGAGCCGGTCAATCTCCGCCAGCGAGAAGCTTCTGATGCTCCACGGATAGCTCTCTGATTTGCCGACCGTCTGAAGATTGCGGAGATAGGTCTCGAGCTCGCTTCCGGCGAACACTTCGCTTCGCCCGCCGACGAGGATCTGCGCGGCGGAAAGCAGTGGGCAGAGCAGCTGTGCCGCGAGCAGCGCGACTGCAACGCAATGCAACCCTCGCAGCCATCTTGCTCGCTGAACTGCCGCCGTCCTGGCTGAACGACAGGAATTGCTCATCAGTGGTTGTTTGGAGGGAGGTTTGCCGGGCTGCAGCGGGGCCGCTAGTTTAACGCGGGCATGCCTCTGGCTGACCGCCGATAATAATTACCCTCGCGCTCGGCCTGCGGCAAGCGGAATCAACTCCGACCGTTACTTGCTCCGTGGCAATTATCACCCACTCGAAACCCGATGATGCGTCCGTTTCTGCGCTTCTGCTATTTGTGCGTTGCAGTAGCTGGTGTTGCTTTCCCTTCGAGGGTCGCAGGCCAGGCGATCTCCAGCGACAGCGGAGTCCGGGAATCATTGACGCAGGGCGTGATACTGGTCAGTAGTGATTCGGTAGATCAGCTTCGACTCGCGCAGCTCGAAGGCCGAGCGCCCATAGAAGGCCTGATGCTGCGCTCGACATCCACTTTGATGGACCCGCGGCACAGCGGAAGACGCCCAAGAGCTTTCACGATTGTTTTTCCGACTCTGACCTTCGTCAGCAACAGCACGCTTCCTTTCGGGCAAAACGACGGAGCATTGTGGGCGGGGAAGGGCGCGAACCAGCGCGTATTGGCTGGATTCACGATGTCCGTGGGACCAGTGCGGCTCATCGTAATTCCCGAGCTCGCTTACTCCTCCAACAACCGCCTGAACATCAATCCCGCCGATCCGCGCTTCGTCCAGCCGGTGCCCCCGGAGCGGAGCCTGTTCTCGTCGCCGTCGAACGTATTTCCCTATTCGATCGACATGCCGTATCGGTTCGGCGGCGATCCGATCACCAGGATCTACCCGGGGCAATCGTCCCTGAGCATCAGAGCGGGGCCAATCGAAGCGGGTGCGGCAACGGAGAACAACTGGTGGGGCCCGGCGCTGATCAATCCCATTGTATTGGGCGACAATGCCGCGGGGTTTCCACACGCCTTCCTCCGCACTTCGCATCCTATCAACACCATTCTTGGCCGGCTCGAAGCAAGATGGATCGTCGGGGCGCTCAAGGAATCGGATTTCTTCGACAACAACCCCAACAGCGAGGTGAGGTCGCTCAGCGCGCTCGGAATAGCCTGGAAGCGAAATGCTGGATCGGGGCTGACTCTGGGGTTTCTGCGGTCCGTGTTTTCAGTCGGGACGGGCTACAGCGACGTCCCGGGCAACGCTTTCGACGTGCTGAAGAACACCGGTCATCCGAATGCGCGCGCGATCAGCGACTCCACCATGACACCAGGGAGCGACCAGATCTTTTCGCTGTTTGCGCGCTGGGCGTTGCCTCGCCACGGGCTTGAAAGCTACGTCGAATGGGGGAGAGCAGAGTTTCCGATTTCCCTCCGCGATTTTCTCAAGCAGCCCGAGCACTCGCGAGGCTACACGACCGGCCTGCAATGGTCGAGGCCAATCGGAACGGATGCCCGCTTCCGCGTTCAGGGCGAGGTGACGAACGTCGAGCAGAGCTCCAGTTTCCGCTTCCGACCGATTGGATCATTCTACACGAGCCGCGCCGTCGCTCAGGGATATACCAATGAAGGGCAGGTGATCGGAGCCGGGATTGGCCCCGGGTCGTCCGCCCAATGGATTGCCGCCGACTATTTCAAGGGCGGCTGGCAGCTGGGCGCCACCGCCGGGCGATTGCGCTTCAACAACGACGCCTTCTTTCTGCGCGGGTACGCGCATCGCTGCGGCCATGACGTCACGACATATCCAGGTATTCGTGCCGCGTACGCGAATTCATACTTCCGGCTGCGCGCCGATTTCGCGTCGGCTACCCGCTACAATACGTTCTTTCAGAATCTGCAAAGCTGCCAGAGCAGCGACGGAGAGGGCAGCGATCGCTCGAACAAGTATCTCTCGGTGACGCTTGCGACCTTTGGCTGGTGACCGGTCTTACGATTGCCGGCCCTGACCGGTACGCGATTGGACGAGGGACCTGATGCTGGCACCTCGCGGCTCACGATAGCGTCGGCGTAAGCGCTGTTGAGATACGCGGTGGCCTTCGGGCGAACATACTCCCACTGAAAACCCGGGGCTGTCGGCTTCCTTTGAAGATCGTATCGGCCTGTCCTTCGGCGTAATTCCACTTGTGATCGAGCGGCTGCAGGGGAATATTCGACGGCAGACTGCAGTGCGTCGAAGGGGCCAAACACAGGATGAGATGAAGGAACCCGTCATATACCGCGAGCCGCTCCATCGCATTGAAGAGGCAATCTCCCTGCTTGCAGTAGCGAGTGCGTTGCTTCGCTACCGGCGTATGATCATTGCCTTGAGCCTGCTCGGTGCCGTGGCAGGACTCGCGGCGGGCCTGCTCAGCAAGCGTGTCTATTCGGCGCGCGCGACCTTCATCCCCGAAGAACCCGACAAGGCAGTCTCCGGGCTGGCGATGGCGGCTGGCCAGTTCGGAATCAAGCTCCCGTCCTCCGGCGAGAGCGGGTGGGGCCCGCCCATCTATGTCGAGTTGCTCAAGACCCGCGAATTGCTGGAGCCGATCGCCGCGGACACGCTCGCCGTGCCCGAGGAAAGCGCGCGTCGCATGGCAATCGCGGACCTTTTCCGCGTCAAACCCGGCGTCCCTCCACTGAGGCTCGAGCGTACCGTGCGCGCCCTCAGAAAAAAGCTGACTGTGGAGGAGGACAAGAAGATCGGGGGAGTGAAGCTGACCGTTACCACCCGCTGGCCGAGTGTGTCGTTCGCCATCGCGAACCGCCTCGTGAGCGGCGTGAACCAGTTCAATCTCGAGTCGCGCAAGACACAGGCGGGCGCCGAGCGCCGTTTCGTCGAGGCGCAGGCAATCGAGGCAGAGCGAATCCTTCGCGACTCGGAGAATCGACTGCAGTTGTTTCTCCAGAGAAACCGCGGGGGACTCGCCGGCTCACCTGAGCTCCAGCTGGAGCGGGATCGCCTGCAGCGGGACGTCACCCTGCGGCAACAGATGTTCACGTCACTCACAGAGAATCAGGAAGATGCCAAGATTCGTGAGGTCCGCAAC
>JALYJX010000120.1 GCA_030775065.1 Gemmatimonadota bacterium
TTATGAGCTTGGACACGGACTCGAGGTCCTTCTGCCCCTGCATCATCCGCGAGAATTTCGCGAGGTTGGTCTTGAGCCAGTCTTGCTCGGTGTTCTTCTCGGTGGTGTCCTTCAGATTCGCGATCATCTGGTTGAGGTTGTTCTTGAGCTGATCCAGCTCGCCCTGCGCCTCCACCGTGATCTGCCGCGACAGATCACCGCGCGTGACGGCCGTGGCGACGTCGGCAATGGCTCGCACCTGAAGAGTGAGGCTGTTCGCCATGGCGTTCACGTTGTCCGTGAGAGCGCGCCACGTTCCGGCAGCTCCCGGCACCTCTGCCTGCCCGCCCAGCTTCCCTTCGGTACCCACTTCCTTCGCAACGCGTGTCACCTCGTCCGCGAAGACTCGCAGCGAGTCCACCATCGCGTTGATCGTGTTCTTGAGCTCCAGGATCTCGCCGCGCACCTCGACAGTGATCTTCTGCGACAGGTCTCCCTGCGCAACCGCTGTCGTTACGAGAGCGATGTTTCGAATCTGCCCGGTGAGGTTGCCGGCGAGTGTGTTCACGTTGTCCGTGAGATCCTTCCAGGTGCCGGCTACGCCCGGAACGTTGGCCTGGCCGCCGAGCTTGCCCTCCGTTCCCACTTCGCGTGCGACACGCGTAACCTCGGAAGAGAAGCTGCTCAGCTGGTCCACCATGATGTTGATGGTGTTCTTGAGCTCGAGTATCTCGCCCTTCACGTCCACCGTCATCTTCCGCGAGAGATCTCCCCGCGCAACCGCCGTCGTGACGTCGGCGATGTTTCTCACCTGACCCGTCAGGTTCGACGCCATGAAGTTCACGTTGTCGGTGAGGTCCTTCCACGTGCCTGCAACTCCGGGCACCTGCGCCTGTCCGCCCAGACGTCCCTCGGTTCCCACTTCACGCGCCACGCGCGTCACTTCACCCGCAAACACGCCAAGGCTGTCGACCATGGTGTTGATCGTCTGCTTCAGCTCGAGAATCTCGCCCTGCACGTCGACAGTGATCTTTCTCGACAGATCGCCCTTCGCCACCGCGGTTGTTACGTCGGCGATGTTTCGAATCTGGCTCGTGAGGTTCGACGCCATGGCGTTCACGTTGTCCGTCAACGCCTTCCACGTTCCCGCAACCCCAGGCACGTTCGCCTGGCCACCGAGCTTGCCTTCCGTTCCTACCTCCTTCGCCACACGAGTCACTTCGTCCGCGAACGCGCTGAGCTGATCGACCATCGTATTGATGGTGCTCTTGAGCTCGAGCGTTTCGCCCCTCGCCTCGACGGTGATCTTCCGCGAAAGGTCTCCCTTCGCGACCGCTGTGGTAACGTCGGCGATGTTGCGCACCTGACTCGTGAGATTTCCGGCCAGTGTGTTCACGTTGTCCGTGAGATCCTTCCACGTGCCGGCGACTCCCGGCACGTTCGCCTGACCGCCCAGCTTCCCTTCGGTTCCCACCTCACGCGCGACACGCGTCACTTCGGCGGCGAACGCACTCAGCTGGTCGACCATGATGTTGATCGTGTTCTTCAGCTCGAGGATCTCGCCCTTTGCGTCGGCGGTGATCTTTCTGCTGAGATCGCCGCGTGCGACCGCGGTCGTAACGTCGGCGATGTTTCTCACCTGGCCCGTGAGGTTCGATGCCATGAAGTTCACGTTGTCGGTGAGATCCTTCCACGTGCCGGCGACATCGGGCACATCGGCCTGTCCACCGAGCTTCCCTTCCGTACCTACTTCCTTGGCCACGCGTGTCACTTCGCCGGCAAAGATTCGAAGCGAGTCCACCATCGCGTTGATGGTGTTCTTGAGCTCGAGAATCTCTCCCTGCACGTCGACCGTGATCTTGCGTGACAGATCGCCCTTGGCGACAGCTGTCGTGACGTCCGCGATGTTCCGGATCTGACCGGTGAGGTTCGACGCCATCGCGTTCACGTTGTCGGTGAGGTCCTTCCACGTACCACCGACTCCCGGCACTTCCGCCTGGCCGCCGAGCTTCCCTTCCGTGCCTACTTCCTTCGCCACACGCGTCACTTCCGACGCAAATGCCCCGAGCTGATCGACCATCGTGTTGATGGTGTTCTTGAGCTCGAGGACTTCGCCTTGTACCTCGACGGTGATCTTTCGGCTGAGGTCGCCCTTCGCGACCGCAGTCGTGACGTCAGCGATGTTTCGCACCTGGCTCGTGAGGTTCCCCGCGAGAGTATTCACGTTGTCGGTGAGGTCCTTCCACGTTCCACCCACACCCGGCACCTGAGCCTGTCCACCAAGCCGGCCTTCCGTTCCCACTTCGCGGGCCACACGCGTTACTTCTGAAGCAAAAGAGCTGAGCTGGTCCACCATCGTATTGATGGTGTTCTTGAGCTCGAGTGTCTCACCGCGCGCTTCGACGGTGATCTTCCGGGACAGGTCTCCCTTCGCGACCGCTGTTGTAACGTCGGCGATGTTGCGCACCTGGCTGGTGAGGTTCCCTGCCAGCGTGTTCACGTTGTCGGTCAGATCCTTCCACGTGCCCGCGACACCAGGGACGTGAGCCTGGCCGCCGAGCTTGCCTTCGGTTCCCACTTCTTTCGCGACCCTCGTCACCTCCGATGCGAACGCGCTGAGCTGGTCGACCATCTTGTTCACCGTAGTTCCAATTCTCAGGAACTCGCCCTGCACGGTTTTTCCGTCGATCTCGAGAACCATTTTCTGGGACAGATCGCCTTCGGCTACCGCGGTGAGCACTCGCGCAACTTCCGTCGTTGGCGACGCCAGATCGCCGATGAGCGAGTTGAGGGAGCTCGTCATCGTGGCCCATCCGCCCGTAGCGCGTCCGATCGAGGCGCGCTCGTGCATCTGTCCCTCGCGTCCGATAGTCGTTGCGACGCGAATCACCTCGGATGAGAGCCGCTCGTTCCGGTCGGCGATGTCGTTGAAGGCATCCGCGATGGCGGACATCTGCGGATCGGGACTCTTCGGCAGACGGATGCCGAACTCTCCGTCGCGCAGGTCGCGCAATCCCGCAAGCAGGGTCTGAAGCTCGGCGCGCGACGGTGAGCCGTCGGAGCCTCCGTTATTACTTCGACGGGCGACTCCACGGGACCCGTTTCGGCGCCGCGTTGGTTTCTGTTGCGCCGAGTCCCCGTCCGACTGGGCACCACGGCTGGGCCGTTTCCGCTGCGCAGGCGCGGTCTCTGGCTCGGTGTCGATTGTATCGCCGATTTCCACGGCATCTCCTGATGTGAATGTCTTCTGTCCGCTCACTTCAACTGGAGAAGTGGGGGCGGCCGCAGGCGGGACAAGTGACGCAAGGGCCAAATCGGATTTACTGTATTCAAAAGTGAGACCGCTTCCTAGAGGGGCCCGCCCGATTTGAGCGGAAGCGGCTGCGAACCGTCGCTAAGCGTTGTTGCCATTAGCGGTTAGCGACAGCAGGCCGACCGGATCGCCTATGCTCACCGTGCCTTGGCTGAGCACGCGCGCATAGACACGGCTCCAGCCAGGATGAACCTTTCTGGGGTGCGTTCAGCTTCTTCTGTTTCGTTCATCGGCGGCGTCTTCCGGAAGGCTCGTTAGAAACCGAACCGGTATGCCTCCGTTCCTCGCGCGGAAAACCTCCGTAAGCGGAATCCCGAGGGCCGACTCGAGCATGGTATCCGCGGATAGGAGAGCAAACCTATAGCCGTGAGCACGCGACCGGATTGTCTTGCCAAGCTGCGCGTAGAGATTTCTGAGCGCGCGTCGCTCGCCGACACGAACGCCATACGGCGGATTCGTCACGATCCAGCCGCAAGGTGGAGGGAAATCGACGGCTGAAATCGCTCGTACCTCGAGTAAAATGCTCTCCGAGACTCCGGCGCGCTCTGCGTTGGCCCGTGCGGATTGAACCACCCCAGCGTCCCGGTCGGAACCGATGATTGGGCCTGCTGCCGGTCGTATCTGGTCGCGCGATCTCGCCACGAGCGACTCCCATTTGGTGCTCTCGTAGCTCGGCCATTCCTGAAAGGCGAATACGCGGTTGATTCCGGGCGCGATTTGCCGCGCCATGAGAGCAGCCTCGATCGTTATCGTCCCCGAGCCGCATAACGGATCGACCATCGCGGCGCCTCCGCCCCAGTCGCTTCCAATCAACATCGCGGCAGCAAGCGTCTCCCTCAGCGGCGCCTTTCCTGTTGCCTGCCGGTATCCGCGGCGATGAAGCAGCTGGCCGGAGCTGTCGGCGCTGACGACGCAGTTGTCGTGAGTGAGACGCACGATGAACAGCTGCTCGGGTCCGGTATCCGACTCGTCACTATCGGCGATATCGGCTGGATCTCGACGCGCCGAGGCGACTACGACCCCGGGAACCTGCTTCGCCACGGATTCAGCGAATCGCTGGGCTACGGCATCCGAGTGGAAGAGCCGTGACTTTCTGCAGGTCACCCGAAAGCGGGCACGAGATCCTGGGCGAAGGTACTCGCTCCACCTGACTCGCCGAGCGCGCCGCTCCAGCTCATGAAAGGTGCTGGCGTGGAACTCAGCCACTCGGACTATGACCCTGCTTGCCGTCCTGAGATGGAGATTGAGCTCGTACACCTGCTCGAGCGATGCCGTGAGGCCCACGCCACCCTCCACCGTTTCGGTGGCGGAGAAGCCGAGTTTCCGGATCTCCGAGGCAAGAATCTGCTCGAGTCCGGGCGCCGAAATAACGAAAACGCGGATTGAATCCTTTGCTCCCGCCCGGCTCAGAGAGTCATCCCGTTCAAACCTGAGAGGTTATTTTTCCAGGGTGCGCTTCGCGCGACGCAGTTAGCGCTGAATATACGCCTTCACCGGGCGCCGTCGCGCGGGAATAGTTCGTGCCTGTAGGAAATGCGTATGCAGCAGCCAATTACAAAAATGTCCGCCCGCTCCATGCTGGCGGAGCGGTTCGGTCATGCCGATTTCAGGCGAGGCCAGTGGGACCCGATCAAAGCGCTTCTCGAAGGTCGTGACGCTCTCGTAGTGATGCCGACCGGAAGCGGGAAGTCTGTGATCTACCAGCTTCCGGCGCTCCTCCTTCCGGGCCTCACGGTCGTAGTCAGCCCGCTGATCGCGCTGATGAAGGATCAACAGGACAAGATGACGGCTCAGGGTGTCGATGCGGTGGCGATGCATTCACATCTCTCGACGCAAGAGTCCCGCGAGGCGCACCGGCAGATTCAGGCAGGCGAGGGCGAGCTTCTCTACCTGACGCCGGAACGGTTCAAGGACCGGGCGTTCTTCGAGCACCTGCTCAGCCGCAAAGTCAGTCTCTTCGTGATCGATGAAGCCCACTGCGTCAGTCAGTGGGGTCACGACTTCCGGCCGGATTACCTCTCGCTCGGCTCGATTGCAAAGCGCCTCGGTCGCCCCCCGATCCTGGCACTGACGGCGACCGCAACTCAGGAAGTTCAGGACGATATTCTCCATCAGCTGGGAATGCGGAATCCTCACATCACGATTACCGGGTTCGCGCGGCCGAATCTGCGTTTCGAGGTGAGACGCACGGTCAACGACAGCATCAAGGACTCCGTCGTCGAGCAGCTCCTGAGAGAAAGCCCCGGTTCGGGAGTGCTGTACGTGGCGACCGTCAAGGAGGCGGAGCGACTCTATGAGATGCTGTCCGACCGCCACAGCGTCGGGCTATATCATGGCAAGCGGCCGGCAGCAGAGCGAAAGGCGGTGCAGGAATCGTTCATGAGCGGAGAGACCAAGGCGATCATTGCCACCAACGCTTTTGGCCTCGGAATCGACAAGCAGGACATTCGATTCGTGATTCACTACCACTTCCCCGGATCGATCGAGTCGTATTACCAGGAGGCGGGACGCGCGGGACGTGATGGACTGCCCGCGCTTTGCACGATGCTCTACCGCGTCGAGGACCGTCGCATTCAGACCTACTTCCTTGGCGGGCGGTATCCGGAAGTGGAAGAAGCGGCGCGCGTCGCGCTCGCGCTTGAGAAATATCCGGTCGATCAGCCGGTCGCGCTCAGCGACATCTCCGACATCACGGAGGTACCGCAGCGAAAGGCGAAGATTGTCTTCGCCTTGCTCAAGCGCCACGGCCTCGTTCGCGAGCATCGAGGCGGCCGCTGGCAGCGGCTGCAGGGAAACCTCACATCAGTCGACTTGAGCCGCGATCTGCTCGACTATGAGGAGCGTCGCGCGGCTGACCAGAAGAAACTGGGAACGATGATCCAGTTCTGTCAGACGACCGATTGTCGCACAAAGTTCATTCTCGAGCACTTCGGCGAGGAAGTCGACCCGACATGGTGCTGCGGCAATTGCGATGCGTGCGACGCCCGCCTCGAGTGGGCAAGGCCGGCGTAGCTATTCGAGCCGGGCGTTCAGCTCCATTTTCATATTGTCCTTGAGCGCCCTCGACACCGGGCAGCCCGCTAGCGTAGCCTGCGCAAGCTCCTGAAACTTCGCGTCATCTATGTTCGGCACGGACGCGCGCACATCCAGCTTCATCGTCGTGATCTGAAATCCCTCGCCGACTTTTTCGACCGTGCAGGCAGCGTCGGTAGCGATTCTCGTGGGCGGAGTTCCATTTCTCTCCAGCGCGCCACTGAACGCCATGCTGAAGCACGACGCTTCTGCCGCGGCGAGAAGCTCTTCAGGGTTGGAGGCGGTGCCACCTTCTGCGAACCGCTCAAAGCTGTACGATCCCTTCGCGGAGCCACTCTCAACACTGTAGGTCCCGGTCCCGCTCTTCAGTCCGCCTTCCCATACTGCACTGGCTTTTCTAGTGGGCATCTCAAGCTCCTGTTGATTGCGAGGCCTTTCTCAGCCGACGGTCTTCGAAAATCTCCTGACGCTGATCAGGATCAGTACCGTCGCAAACCCCGCCAGAATGAGAGTTTCGTGCCATAGATAATTGATGCCGACTCCCTTGAGAAGAATTCCGCGTAGAATCGTCAGATAGTAGGTCAGCGGAAGCGCGAGGGCGATCCACTGGGCCACCGCGGGCATCGCCTCGAGCGGAAACATGAAGCCCGACAGCAGAATGTTCGGCATCAGAAGCAGGATGCTCAGCTGGATCGCCTGGATCTGCGTCTTCACGAGAGTGGACACGAGAAGTCCGATCCCCAGATTGGCGACTATGAACCCGAGCGACAACACATAGAGCAGTACGATGCTTCCTCGTATCGGAACGCCGAACAGGATGCGTCCGAGGATGAGGATCGACGTCATCTGGACATATCCAACCACGACGAACGGAAGCAGCTTGCCGAGCATGATGGCAGTCTTGCTGACCGGCGTAACCACGAGCTGCTCGAACGTTCCGTGCTCACGCTCCCGCACGATGGCAATGCTCGTTATAGCGAGAAGCGTGAGGCTGAGAAGCACGCCGATAATCCCGGGTACGATATAGATGGAGCTTCGGAGCGCAGGGTTGTACCACGGCCGTACGCGCACCTCGAGCGGTGGTGCACGACTTCCACGAGGATCGGCGATTGCCGTCGCGCGCACGGAAGCGGCGAGAGCCGCACCACCGATTGCCGCCGCCGATGCGAGTGGATCGGCCGCGTCGACGATCACCTGTGCCTGTGCGGTGCGATGGCGCTTGAGGTCGGTGTGAAAATCGGGCGGGATGATTATCGCAGCCTTCGCCCGTCCTGACTCTATCCAGTCCCTCACCTCGGCTCGCGAGGAAGCCTGGCCCGCGATCCTGAAGTTCTGCGTCTGTTCCATCACCGACACGAGACTTCTGCTGTCGGAGCTTCGTGACTCGTCGAGCACAACCGTCGGCAGATGCCGAACTTCCGTCCGAATGGCGTAGCCAAAGAGAACCAGCTGAATGACCGGAATTCCAACCATCAGTGCAAAGGTGAGCCGATCCCTTCGCATCTGGATGAACTCCTTCTTGAGCATCGGCACGAGGAGACTCCAGAAACTCCTCGGAGTCGTGATCGGGGCATTGACCGTCGTCACGGCTGACGCTGTCACGTTTTGACGGTCTCCGCTTCATCGCGACGCTGAAGCTCGATGAAGACGTCTTCAATCGTGGGCTGGCCGAACTGCGCGGTGATTTCCTCGGCCGTTCCCAGGGCGATCAAATGTCCGCGAGACAGAAACGCAATCCGTTGACAGCGCGCTGCCTCATCCATGTAGTGCGTGGTGACGACAATTGTCGTTCCTCGCTTCGCGAGCGCGTAGATCGTATCCCAGAACTGGCGGCGCGCCGCGGGATCGACGCCCGCAGTCGGCTCATCGAGGAAGAGGATCACAGGTCTGTGTGCGATCGCGCACGCGAGTGAGACTCGCTGCTTCCAGCCGCCGCTCAGCGTGCCGACGAGCTGGTTTCTTCGCGGCGCGAGCCCGAGCTCAACGAACAGCTCTTCCATTCGGCGTTTCTTCTGCGCACCGGCCAATCCGTAAAGCGACGCGTAGAAATCGAGATTCTCGGCAACTGTCATGTCGTGATACATGCCGAAGCGCTGCGACATGTAACCGATGTTTCGCCGAATGTCCTCCGATTGCGTTCTCACGTCGAACCCTGCGACTGTCGCGCTGCCCGATGTCGGCGTGAGCAGCCCGCACAGCATCCGTATCGTTGTCGTCTTTCCCGAGCCGTTCGGTCCGAGAACGCCGAAGACTTCTCCCCGCTCGATGTCGAACGTCACTCCGTCGACTGCCCGGATGGACCCGAACGTCTTCGTGAGATTCTCCGTATGGACGGCGGGGGTCACGCGCCTGGCGCTTTCTTCGGGATCGTTACCGTGACCGGCAAGCCCGGCTTGAGCGCTCCGGAAGTGTCGTTGAATTCAATCTTGACGCCGAAGGTCATGTCCGCTCGCTCGTCTTCGGTCAGCGCCACGCGAGGCGTGAATTCCGCCTTCGTATTCAGCGCCACGACGCGACCGTTGAATGTGCGCCCTGGTAGTCCGTCGAGTGTCGCCTGCGCTGTGCTGCCGACTTTGATGCTCGGAACTTCGCGGGCATTCACGTAGACCCTTACCCATGGTCGGCGAACCTCGCCCAGCGTGACAGCCGATTGGCCGGCGATCACCACCTCGCCGGGTTGCGCATTTCTGCTCAGCACCACACCCGGAACCGGCGCAGTGAGTGTGAGATCGCCGACAATCGCTCGCGTTGCCGAGAGTCCTGCCTGGGCGGCTGCGACCTGTGCCCGGGCGCCGGCGATTCGCTCGGGTCTGGTGCCCTGCCTGAGGAGCAGAAGGCTCTGTCGCAATGCTTCACGATGAGCTGCGGCCTGTCTCGCGGTGGCCCCCGCTGCCTGACGCTGCTGAAGCGAGATCGCCCCGGCACGCTCCAGTGCGCGTGCGCGGCTTGCGTCCGCAGCAGTGCGCGTAGCTTCGGTTTCGGCCGCCCTGAACTCGGCGGCAGCGCGGTTTATCTCGGCGGTGCGCGAGCCGCGTTCGGCCTCGCTCAGACCGGCGCGGGATGCTTCTACCTGTGCCTGCCGTTGCTCGATCTCAGGTTCCGCGGTTGGCTGGGACAGGATCGCCAGTGTGTCTCCTGCGCGAACGCTGTCGCCGTCATCCACCAGCATTCGGACCACGCGACCCGTCGTTATCGGCGCTACATCGACCTCGATGACCTCGAGCGTCCCGGTTGCTGTTACCGAATCACGGTCCTCCCGACTGCAGCTCGTCGCCAGCAGCGCGGCGAGCCAGAGGGCGCGCCTCATGAATTAGCTTTCACGAAATGCAGGAAGCGACCACCTCACCCATACCTCCGTCGATTGACCGCGTTCTCCGGCTTTTCCGCTCTATGGGGCGGGAGGAGAAGATGCAGG
>JALYJX010000121.1 GCA_030775065.1 Gemmatimonadota bacterium
GCTGAGAATAACTGCTCAGCTCGTGAACGTCGCCGACGGCTATCAGCTGTGGACCGAGAGATACGATCGCGAGATGGAGGACGTGTTCGCGATTCAGGACGACATCTCGCAGGCGATCGTCACCGCCCTGCGAGTGATCCTGACGGAGGGTGAGAAAAAGGCGATCGGAAAAGGCCGTGTCGCCAATGTGCAGGCCTACGATTTCTACCTTCGTGGCCGCCAGTACTTTCACCAGCTCAGCCGCAAGAACCTGGAGTTTGCAAAGCAGATGTTCAATCGCGCGATTCAGATTGATCCTGATTACGCGATCGCGCACGCCGGTGTCGCCGATTCCTGCTCCATTCTATACATGTATTTCGACGCTCGAGAGTTCAACCTCAAACAGGCGGACTCGGCGAGTCTCAAGGCGCTCGAGCTCGATCCGGAGCTCGCTGAATCGCACGCTGCACGCGGACTCGCTGTCTCGCTCAGCAAGCGGTGGGACGAGGCGGCCCAGGAATTCGAGACCGCCATGCGTCTCGATCCTAAGCTTTACGAGGCACCGTACTTCTATGGGCGCGCACGGATGGCACAGGGTCGAGCAGAGGATTCGCTGAAGCTCTTCGAGCGCGCATCGACCCTGCGCCCCGAGGACTATCAGGCGCCGGTGCTGCTGGCACAGGCGTACGACTCGCTGGGTGACCCGGCCAATGCGGAGAGCTGGTATCGCCGCGGGGTGCAGATCCTGGGCGAGCGCATGGAGCTGAATCCTGACGACACACGGGCGCTGATCCTGGGCGGTGTTTCCCTTGCCCGGCTTGGTGAGCGCGAGCGTTCGCTCGACATGGCAAACCGCGCGCTGTCGGTTGATCCGGATGATTCAGCGCTACTCTACAACGTGGCGTGCGTCTATGCGTCACTGAACGAGAAAGAGCGCGCGATCGAGACACTGGAGCGCGCCGTCGACCGCGGATTCGGGCAACGCGAGTGGATCGAGACGGACCCTGATCTGGCGCCGCTTCGTGGGACACCGAGATACGAGGCGATACTAAAGGCGATGTAAGCTTGATGCGGCGATTGAATCGCTCAAACGGCGAGCGAGCCCGTGAGCTGCGTCGGGGTTCCGAGCGTCGTGGTAGTTGACCGCTCTGTGTGATTCAGCGCCCACCATTCCCTTGCCTGCTCCTCGCTCCACGGCTGGACGTCGAGGGCCCTGAGCGCTTGTGACAGCTTGGCGGCCGTCGCCGGCCGCTTGTCGGGATTTTTTTCGAGGCAGGAGAGGACAAGGCGATCGAGCTCTTGCGGAATCTCGATGCCTCCCCGAGCCGAAGGCGCTGCCGCTTCGTGATGCAGATGCCTTGCGATCATCTGGACAGTACTGTCCGCATCGAATACGAGCTCTCCGGTGAGCAGATAGTACGCGACACACCCAAGCGCATAGATGTCCGACCGTCCGTCGACGGTTTCGCCAAGCGCCATCTCCGGAGCCATGTACGCGGGTGTTCCGGGCGTGCCTGAAACGGCAGTGTCAGGGGACAAGTCGCTGCTCTCGCCCATAGATGTGACCAGGCCGAAATCGAGCGCCCTGAGCGACACATCGCTGGCCGGCCCCACAGCTTTGACGAGGCCGAAATCCAGCACCTTCACGAAGTCGTCGTGTATCCCGACGTGTCCGACGTGAATGTTCGCCGGCTTGATGTCGCGATGCACGAGACCTCGAGCATGCGCTTCTTCCAGAGACTCACACGCCTGACAGAGAATATGAATCACGCGAGGAGCCGGCAGTGGGCCGTGCCTTTGAACCATCGACTCGAGATCCATTCCCTCCAGCAGCTCCATGACGAAATACAGCGTCTGGTCCTCGGTTACCCCGAAGTCGAACAACTCTACCGTGTGGGGTGATCTCAGATTCGCCGCGGCTGCCGCCTCGCGGTAAAAGCGCTTGACCGCAATCTGCGCATCGTCTCCATTCCCGCCGCCAAGCATCTCGGGTCTGATGAGCTTTATCGCCGCGGGGCGCGCGAGCATTGTATGCGTGGCTTTGTACACTTCGCCCATCCCGCCGCGCTTGAGCAGGTCGCCGAGCTGGTAGCTGCCCATTTCACGCGCCTTCGACACCTCCTGCCCCAGCTGGATGACTACCCGCGCGATGACGACGGCGACGCCAATAAGCAGGTAGTCCGGGAAGTGCATCATCAGAGTGTCCAGCGCGGAGTCGAACTGCCACACGCCCCTCTCGCGCGCGATCAGCATGCCGACTGGATTCATCGATGCGGCAATCAAACCGGCGATGATCGTTTTTTTTGTGCTGATCGGAATCACTGCCGCGAACATCAGGATTACGACACCGATCCAGCTGATGGTCGGTAGAATGGGCATAGCGGCGATGCGCGGATCGATAGACCAGTGCGTGATCAAGCCGATCGCCGCCGCCGTCAGCACCATGTACGCGAGGCCGAGGTTGGGTATGAGCTTCGGCTCGCTCTTCGTGCTGCGCGCGTAGTAGAACATCGCCAGCGAGGCGATCACGGCAACCACTGCGATGTTGTCGCTCAGCTGATACGGCGCAAATCCAAACTGACCTGATGCGGAGCCGAGCTGGATGTGCCAGGCGATTGACGAGACAGTCCAGATCGCCGTTGCGAGGAGCGACATGATTTTCAGACGACGCGCAGCCTGCTTGAGAAGATCGTTTGGAGTTGCGCGCTCTGCCCTGCGGGAACCGCCGAACGAGCGCGGTGTGGTCGGAGCTTTTGGGACGATCAGTTCAGGCTGGGGCATTCAATCTCTCCGCGCGCGCCTGCCGTGCCGCCGCGAGGAATTGTCTAGCGAGCGCCCCGATCGCGGCGTAGTCGCGCCGCGCCAACGCGTCCTTTGAGACAAGCTCACTACCGACACCGACCGCCGCGGCGCCCGCCTTGAACATCTCCGCCATGTTCTCGAGCGTCACGCCGCCAGTCGGTACGAGAGGAATGTCCGGAAACGGCCCGCGCAGCGCCCGCAGATAAGCCGCTCCGCCGACGCTCTGCGCCGGAAATACCTTCACCATGTCGCCGCCGAGGCGAAACGCGTCGAACACTTCGCTTGGGCTGAGAGCGCCCGGGAGCACGGCGACATCCGCGCGATGCGCGGCATCGATTACTTCCGGGACCAGGCACGGCGTGACGATGAACTCCGCACCCGCATCCACCGCGCGTCTGGCCGTCTCGGCGTCAGTCACCGTCCCCGCTCCGACGAGCACTTGGCCGGGAAAGCGTTTCGCGACTGCGCCGATCGCGTCGATCGCATCTGGAACCGTCATCGTGATTTCGGCGACTGTCAGTCCAGCTTGCAACAGTGCTTCTGCAACTGCCACCGCGGCGTCAGCGCTGGGAGCGCGGATAACTGGTATGATGCCAACGTCGCGAAGCGTTGCTACAGTCAACGATCGCGAGTGTGACTTATCGGTCAACGCGACACTCGCAGGCTCGCGCCGCGCAGGAGCTGGTCGACCTCGTTGCGCGTCACCAGGCAGAAATCGCCCGGAATGCTGTGCTTGAGCGCGGAAGTCGCTGTCGCGAAGCGGACGGCGTCGTCCCAGCCGCGATTCTCGAGGCGGCTCACGATCAGGCCGCCACTGAACGCGTCACCGGCGCCAATACGATCCACAACTTCGACCTCATACCACGGCGCGGTGTGGATCTTACCGTCCGCCGCGACGATCGCGCTCCACCTGTTCAACAACACCCGCGGATTCTCCCTCAGTGTGATCGCCACCGCGCTCATTTCGAACCGCTTCTCGAGAGCGCGCGCGACCTCGGCGTGCGACTCCGCGTCTATGTGAGCGTAGTCGTCTTTTGACTCGACACCGATGCCGAAGACAACACGCGCGTCTTCCTCTGTCGTGATGAGCACATCCACGTGCTCCATCAGCGGCTCCTGCACCGCTCGCGCCTTCTCGCCGCTCCATAGCTTGCTGCGGTAGTTCAGGTCGTAGCTCACCGTGAGGCCCGCCTTCTTTGCCGCGGCCAGCGACTCGGCGGTGACCCTGGCCGCGCCGTCGCTCAACGCCGGCGTGATCCCGCTGACGTGGTACCAGCGCGCTCCGGCAAACACGGACGCCCAGTTGATGCTGCCGGGCGTAATTCTGCTGATCGCAGACGCCGCACGATCGTAAAGCACGCTGCTGGCGCGCGGGGCGGCACCAAGCTCCGCGAAGTAGAGACCCGCTCGAGTCTCTGTGGTCCACTCGACGTGCGAGTCAACGCCTTGTTCGCGGGCGCGATTGGCGATCATGCGGCCAAGCGCGTTGTCCGGAAGCAGGGACACCCATCGCGACGCCGCGCCGAGCCGAGCGGCCGCAACGGCGACGTTCAGCTCGCCTCCGCCGACGTAGGCGTTGAAGCTGTGGGCCTGCTCGAGCCTCTGAAACACCGGGGGCGTAAGCCGCACCATCGCTTCGCCGAAGGTGACGAGATCCATGCGCAATGTTACGTGCGGCCTGACTCGCTGACCAGATTGTACCGCATCATCCCCTCCCCCTAGTGGGTCAGTTTCGGAATCGAAGGTCAACCCAGAGCTACGCAGACGCGAGATAACAGAAGTTTGGACTTGAGCCTCGAGGATGAAACCAACACTCAAGCCTGTTTGGCCTCCTTTGAAGGAACTCCGTCCCGGTCCGTTGACTGAGAAGCCAGATAACGTCGGAGACCATAAAGCATCTTTCTGACTTCGACGACTTGGCTGATAAGAGTCAGTGAGTCCGACCCGCGGACAACTCGGAGGTCCCGAGCTGCGATAAGGTGGTACTCGAGTTCCGTTGTGGAATTGAGCGCAATCCGCAGGAAGCGGCTGAATTCTCTGGCGGTTTGCTCACTGGCGCCCTCGACGATATTTGTGGGCACTGACATCGCCGATCTGATAATCTGACTTCGGAGAGACGAATGGTGGGCTCCACGAATCCGACTCGCGACGCGGTGGGCGTCCAGAGCCATTGCGTGTGCCTTTTGCCAGACCAGAAGTTTCTTGAAGTCGCCCATCCCACAGAATGGAGCGCTGCTCCCTCTCGCAACTAACCGTCCTATGGCGTGGATGTCCTGAATCGCGCGGAGTCGAATGGCGCTTGGTGCCCTAATCTCGCGACTGGCGGACTTTACTTCTGGTATCTCGCGTCTGCGTCGTTCTTGGTTGACCCTCCACTCCCAACCTGACCCACTAAAGCACCGCCGTCGTGATCGGCGTTCGGGCGTTCTAGCGTACTCTCCCACGTGCAGCGACCCTCCAGCTTCCTTCCACTCGGCCGCGGCGGCCGTACCAGATTTCGTCGTGCAGGTTGACGGTCGGACAGACATGGCTTGGTACCACCCAGACTTTCTCTCCGACGTGGGCCGGCTCATGGATCTCCACGTAGCCGTGCTCCTCATTCAGCTTGCGCATAGTCCATGGGCGCTCGACGAAGTGGCCGAACGTTCCGGAACCGACCGTCTGATCGCTCGAGAGCGTTTTTGAACCGGCGTCGATCACGCACTGGCCCGGCACCGCGGTGCTGACGACCGTGGTGAGCACACGGAGAGAGCAGTCCGCCTCGACGCAGACCTTCGCCTCGATGCTGCTCGCGTCGTAGAAGACGTACGTGCCAGGTCGGATCTCGGTAGTCCGCGGAATCAGCGGCGTTTTCGCGGCACCCGGGGTGGACCCTCCAGAGACAATCTTCGCCTCCAGGCCCGCAGCTGAGAGCGCGTCGAGAACGGCGTCGATCTTCACACATGCCACTCGGAAGCCTTCCTCGTCGAGCCACGACGGCCAGTAGACGATCCCCTGAAAGTCCGAGCAAGCCTTCGCGACCTCGACCGCCTGCTCCGGCGATTGCACGCCGGTGCGGCCCACGCCGACGTCGATCTCCACCAGCGTGTCGATCCCCTGAAGGTCACGAGCGACGTCGACCGAATCGACTGCAACCTTCACACGTCGCGTCTTCGCCAGCTCTCTCAAACGCGGCAGCTTCGCCTTCACAAGCGGGTAGGCGACAAGCACATCTTCGCCGGGCAACACTTCGGCCTCGCCCACTTTGGCGACCGTGATGCCGATTGCGCCTGCATCGAGCTGCATCTGAGCAATCTCGGCGATCTTGTGGGTCTTAACGTGCGGCCGGAGCTCGACACCCCACGCACGACATTGCTCCTGCATCCGAACGATGTTGCGCTCGAGTACGTCGAGATCGACGTAGAGAGCAGGTGTGTCGAGTTCGAGCGCGTCCACTATCGAGCCCCCGTCTTCTTTGCGATGCACTCGATCTCGACCGCTATGCCGCCCGGAAGCGCGCCCGCCTGGATCGTGGTGCGCGCCGGAAACGGGGCCGAGAAGAAGGTCTCGTAAACCTCGTTCATCCCGGCGAAATCGTTGATGTCGCGAAGATAAACATTGCACTGGACGACTTGATCGAGTGATGAGCCCGCCGCCTGGAGGATTGCGCGGACGTTCTCGAACGTCCGCTTCGTCTCCGACCGCACGTCCCCAAGCTCCAGTTTCCCGGTCCGCGGATTCGTGCATCCCTGCCCGGCAACGAAAATCAAATCTCCCTCGACGACTGCCTGCGAATACGGGCCAATCGGCTTCGGCGCCTTCTCGGTAACGATGGCGTTTCTCATGAATTCCTCTTCAGTCGTTTCCAAAGGTGATGAGCGGGAAATCCTGCGGCCGCAATGCCGAGACCGTAGATCGGCGAAAAGTTGCCAACCTGGATCTCTCCCCAGACGATGGCCGACAGACCAACGACGGTGCCAAGCACGAAGAAGAGCGGCACCCATGGATAGGCAGGCGTCCGGAACGGCCGCAGTGCTTCAGCCATCTTCCGTCGAAGGACGAACACCGCTCCGACGGCAAAGAGCAAGGCGGCCCACTCGACGACCACGAAGTAGGTCGTGAGCGAATCGAAATCCCGGAGTACGAGGACCATGATGATCGCAACCATCCCCTGGAGGAGCAGCGCCGCCCACGGCGTCAACCAGCGCTTATGGGTTTTCCCGAGAAACGAGAAAGTCAGCCCGTCGCGCGCCATTGCGTAGGCGACGCGCGGCTTTGCGAGGAGGTTGCCGTTGAGCGCGCCGAAAACGCTCGTGATGATGGCGAGCATTATGAAGGTGCCACCGGCGGGTCCTGCAATCGCCGTCATGACCGTGCGCGCGATGGCTTCCTTCTGCTGCGCCATGACGCCGACCGGCATCATGTAGAGGTAGGCCAGGTTGGCGCCGATGTAGAGCGTGACGATGATCAGCATCCCCACGATGATGATCCGCTTCATCAGTCGCTCGGGTGCCACCACCTCGCCCGCGATCATGCTGACGGCAATCCAGCCGTCGTAGGTCCAGATGACCGCTGCAACCGCGCGAGCCAGCCCGCCCCCCTGCACGACACCGCCCTCGGTAATGTTGGAAACGCTGCCGTCGCCCAACAGAAACGCGCCGAGTATGATCGCCGCCAGCGCGGCCACCTTCACCAGGGTGGTCACTTCGCTCACGGCTGCCCCGATTCGCGCGCCAAGCACGTTAACAAACGTAAGGCTGATGATGGCCACGATCGCGATCATCTGTACCGTCGAGGCGTCTGCCGACTTGCCGAGCAGGTTGAGCAGGAATTCCGAGAAGACTGTGGCAAGCGCGGCAACAGCGGTAGGCGTCGTGACCAGCATAAACAACCAGCCAAAGACGAACGCGGCGGCATCGCCATATGCCTCACGCAGGAACACGTATCCGCCACCCGTCCGGGGCAGTAGAGAGCTCAGCTCCGCCACCGCGAGCGCTCCGCAAATGCTGATCAGACCGAAGGCCGTCCAGAGTCCCATGATGACGAGCGGACTTGGGACGAGCCCGGCGATCGTGGGTGGTGTGCGGAAGATCCCGCTACCGATTGTGATGCCGACGATGAGCGCCGTTCCGCCGGAGAGCCCGATTACGCGCCGGAGGTCGTGCGGCTGTGAATGAACCGGCGTCGTCACGAGAGGGTCAGGCGGCACCTTGCGCTAGCGCTCGTTAGTTGGTTGCCACCGCTAAAAGGGCCCCAACAGCTGCCGGACGAATCTAACCCGCAGAGTAAAACGCCGCCGCTAGTCGGTAGCTATCAGCGATAGCTGTTTGCTATTGGCGATTGGAATTTGATTAGAAAGGCGGATCCTCCGGACCGCGCAAACGCTTCTCCAGGCCACTCAGCATTTTGCCAACCTCGTCCAAATTTGAGTTGAGGGATGAAAAACAGGCGTGGTCGATCAGCCCAAGATCGCGCGCCAGGATCAGATGATTGGCAGACTCGGTTGAGCTGCCGAGCGCAATCCGAACGTATCGCGCGAATTCTCGATCGCTTCGCTTGGAGCTCCCCTCTGCAATGTTGGACTGAATCGAAAAAGTCGATCGCAGCAGCTGTCTGCGAAGAATGGATCCGGCGTTGCCCTTCATGCTTTCCACAGCTTCCGCCGTTGCAACTGAGAGCTTATTGGCTTTCTGCCAGACGACAAGATTCCTGAAATCGGCCACGCAGAAAGGTTATCCCGGGGCCTCGCACCCGACCTGACCACCACGCCTCTCGTCGAATCATTCCTCTGCGCGCTCTCTTCCCCAATTCTTACAGCTAATAGCAAACAGCTATCGCTATTAGCTACCGACTTACCGCTTCGTAGTTAGGCTCTGAATCGATCAGCGCGGATTGAGCAGCGGAAACGGATTCACAGCACCGTGCACCGGATCGTAAACTCCATAGTGAAGATGCGGCGGAGTATCGCGTGCGTTCCCCGTATTTCCAACGTAGCCGAGTATGTTCCCGGCATACACGATATCTCCCGCCCTGAACCCGCCGTACCGATAGAGGTGCGCGTAGTAGTGCACCTGTCTTCCCGGGCCGAGGACGTTGATGACCTGGCCGCCGAGTTGGTTGGTTCCGACGCGGATGACAATGCCTTCTGTGGCGCTCAAGACCGGCGTTCCGCGTTCAGCAAAGATGTCGACGCCTTGATGTGATCGTCCTCCGCTTCGGGGAAAACCCCACGAGTTGGGGATTTGTCGCTTCGTCACGCCCATGACAGGGATCTGCACCACGGATGGTGCGGGTGACGTCAGAAGCCGCGCGAGCAGTATCGGGTGACGAAGAACCGGGAACGACACCACGATCAACACGCACAAAAGCGCAACCAGCGCAATGGAAGTAATACAGCCACGTCTCTCTAGAATCACGAAGGCCCGCTTACTTCCTCTCGACGGGCGACGATACCGCGTTCATCAATCATCCCGATCCTCACCCGCGCACGCGTCCGATATTCTCATTCCATCATTGCGCGCTATCCGACCTTGATTCGCAGTTACCGATCGCCGCGTCGATGGCCTCGACGAACGGCGTCGCTGCGCGGAACGCGGCGGTAATTTCCTTGACGAGGGTTGGTGAAGTGGTCGTTTGCACGCCGATCAGGCGCCTGCGAAAGAACTGCTTCAAGCGAAGGAGATCTGCCGCCGGGTGATCGGCCGCATGAGGCGCCGGGACGCGAACGAGCCGTTCGCCGAGGAGCGGACCGAACGCCGCGTTGAGCGCGCGTCCGGTTGAAAGTCGAAGAAACTCGGCGTGGTGGGAAGCGAGGTACGCCCTTATCGCGCGCAGCTCGTCCGGTCCCGGCATGTAACTCCCGGCAATGAGCTCGGTCCCTTCGGGATGAATTCGCACGAAGAAACCCGCGGCCTGATGCTTCTCCAGCCCACGGCGTGGGAAGACAGCCGAGATGTCTGTGCGGT
>JALYJX010000122.1:0-1810 GCA_030775065.1 Gemmatimonadota bacterium
CGCCTCCACCGAGCATGCGCTTCGGGGAGGTCACGCTGTCGAATGCCGCATCAACTGCTCCACGAGTTCTGACCGATGATGCAGGAGGAAGCGCGCTTCCGCAACAACCGCCGGAACGGGGCCGGTCTCGACGCTGGACTGCAGCTCAGCCCACTCGCACGCCACATGGAGGAGACGCGCAACAGCGCACAAGACAACATGGCTCCATTCGCTGGACTCGCCTGTGTTCAGCAAGCCGCCATGTGTAGCATAGGCCTGAAAGAATTCTCGAATGGCCGCTTGCTGCTTGAGGTGCCAGTGGGACGCGTCATCTCGCTGACCGCGGATACTTTCAAGGGCGAACTCTGCCAGCACGCTCCCGAGATCCCACGCTGGATCGCCGGATCCAGAAAGCTCCCAATCAAGAACCTTCAAGCCAGTTACACGGCCAGGCACCACCGTAATCCAATTTTCGCGGCGAATGTCACCGTGAATGAGGCATCGATCACGCCATCCGGCGCGAGCAGCTCGCAAAGCGCTCGACAACTCGGGATCATCGACCATTGACCGCATGAGAATTTGTGTGGTGCCAGCGCGTCCTGCTGTAGCGGCGTCCAAGGCATCCGGCATATGAAGGATGCCAATGGCAGGCGATGCCCACAAACCGGTGTCCTGCGTCGCATCGTGCCAGCCGGCCATGATTGCGCCAAGCTGCTCGGCAATACCAGGCGAGCCGATTGAACTGCTGCCGTCGATGGTTGGCCATATGCTGCTATTGCCGAGCGATTCGACGACGAGCACTTGGTGCTTCTCGTCTATGAGCAGCGGGTGCGGGAGCGCTGCTGCCACTGCTGAGATCCAATTGGCCAGGCGATAAGCGAACAGTTCGCCACGAAGGCTTCTGCCAGCTGCAGCGGCTTCGCGCGCCACTTCCTTCACAACGACAGTGCGACCATCCGGCGCCCTGATTCTGAACACTGCGTGCGAGCTCGAGCCGGACTCCACGCGCAACCGTGGATCTCGCGCGTCCGCGTCGGTCAACCACCCGGAAGAAATCAGTACGCGGAGTGGCGAAGGAGGATCTCGCCACTCCTCCTTCGCGTTCACCAGCGTCGCACAGGCACCGTGGGTCGAGCAGCCTCCGCCACTACCCTAGCCTCCGTAGTTCTCGCCGTATGGATCGTCGTCTGGCCAATCTTCGCTCTGCGCCACCGGATCGTACGGCACTTCCCCCGCGATACCCTCACCGCGGTTGATCGGTGGTCTCCCCCCGATACCACACACTGGCCCCGACGGGCACTGGATCGTGATCGATGGTCGCGGACACGTCGCAATGGGGACCGATGGTCGCGGACAGATTTGAACGTTAGCCGATGGTCGCGGACACGTCGCTATCACCACGGAAGGGCAAAGCGCGTTGATGGAAGGGCACCTCGTAGCGACTGACGGGCAGGATATGACCACTGACGGCTGCAGGCAGACATTGATGTGAAACGAGGGGCAGCGGATCGGGAGAGTCGGCGGCTCGCATAGCACGACAGTCGATTGTCTTGGGCAAGTCAGAATCGGGACGGACCGGCGCGGACACGCCCGGTTAACAGCGGCCTGCGCGTCGATGCAGCCAAACCCATAATTGTTGTTGGGAACGGGGTCTGCCGGGTTATCGCGTAACGGCCGAGCTGTCTGGCGAATGATGTCCGCAACCTGTGCTCCGGTAAGGTTGCCATTGCACGACAGGATCAGCGCGGCGAGACCCGCGACATGCGGCGATGCCATCGACGTGCCGGACATATTCGTGAAGCCGTTGTCCCAGACTGTGCTGAGGATCCCA
>JALYJX010000122.1:1820-9690 GCA_030775065.1 Gemmatimonadota bacterium
ACTTATGGCGCCAACCGCGACCACATTGGGGAAGGCGGCCGGGAAGCTCGTAGGGTTGCCTTGTTGGAAGGCGTTCCCCATTGCCGCGACGACGACGGCGCCTCGCGCAATGGCGTACGCAATTGCGTCTCTTTCTACTTGCGTGGCTGTCGTCCCGCCCAGGCTCAGGTTCAGCACCCGTGCGCCATTGTCGACCGCCCACCTGATGCCCGCTGCGATATCCGCTGATGAGCCAGTCCCGCGAACGTCGTTCGGGTTCGCGATGTTAACGAGCCGGGTCAGCACTTTCACCGGCATCAGCCGACACGACCAGGTCACTCCGGCGACACCGACGCCGTTGTTGCTGAGGCAAGCAATCGTGCCGGCCACATGCGTGCCGTGGCCGACCTCGTCCTGCGGAACATTGTCGCGCCCTTGAAAATCTCCTTCGAAGCGGAAGCCCGGCGGCGGCGTTGGGTTCGGTCCCAAATCGACCATGTCGGTGCCCTGGACCAGAAGGGGCGCCAATTCCGGATGATCGAGGTCGACGCCGGTGTCGATTACTGCGACTGTGATATTGGCCGATCCCGTAGTTCTGTCCCACGCCGCGGGCGCGTTGATTTTCGACCGTCCCCACTGGGCCGCGAAACTGGGGTCATTCGGGATTGCGTACGTCTCTCGATAGCGATTCGGCTCAGCAAACTCCACCCCGCCGACGCTGGCGAGTCGTTCTACCGCTTTCTCCACCGACGTTGCTGCGGCAAAACTCAGTCTGAAAGTGGCGGCCAACGGAGCGGCCAACTCCAGGGTCCCAGACGTGAACGGGGCTGGCGGATGCA
Source organism: Gemmatimonadota bacterium (assembly GCA_030775065.1). Classification (GTDB taxonomy): domain Bacteria; phylum Gemmatimonadota; class Gemmatimonadetes; order Gemmatimonadales; family Gemmatimonadaceae; genus UBA4720. Next base: position 2,639 of record JALYJX010000122.1, read on the forward strand.
ATCGAACGATGTCCTTTACTTTCAGATCGCTCAGGATGGAATCGAGACCGTCGATTCCAAACGATGTTGCACCGAACTCTGTCAGCCCACGTCGCGGACCTCCGGCGACGCTCTCCGTAATCTGCGCAGCAGTGTCCTCACGCAGCTGAAGGACGACCTCGCCGGGGATGATGTCCGAGACTCCCGCACCAAAAATTGGCGGTTTTACCTCGTCCCTTTCTGCGGAGAGTTGGGCGCCAGTCACTAGCCTGTCGCGGCGTCCCGCCTTTGCCCGCACACCTGAACCCGCACTCTTAGGCCGTTTGCGCTTCGCCATATCGGTATCCTCCAGTTTGAGCGCTGCCTTCTAAAATGACGACCAGACGGTCATCGGACTCGGCATCTCAACAGTGATCAGAGAAACGCCGGTGGCTTATCCTCGGCCGCGTGGATGATGCCCGCATAATCGTAGCGTTCCTGGAGCCTCGCAATGTCGCTTTTGTATCAGCGAACTGCCGGTTTTGTATCAGCTGAAACCGCGCCTCCATCGGCTCCGAGACAAACCGTAGCGTTTCAACGCCGACGCCGACGCCGAGGCTGAGGTCTCTATCCGCGCGACGTTCGAACGCTTTCTCCGGAGCTTCTCAGTTGGCGCTCGCGGGACAATGACGACCGTCGTCGCCAAATAGTCTCAACATGCTACCAATATGATAGACTAATCGCCACCGCGCACGCGAATCGCGCGCAGAGCTTTCCATTTTGGAACGCGAGACGTGAATGAACCCGCACGATTGACTCGCCGATCCCTTCAAGAATTCTTCCGACGGCAAGCAGGACGCCTTCTTCCTCGGACTATCCAGGTCCCTTGTTCCACGTGCATCCGCGCACTTCGCGAATTTGCACAGTTCCGTTTGGGAACACGTATGTCAAAAACGGCGTTAGCGTGTCGGTGAGGCTATGGTCGGAGCGATTTTCTCACTGTGCCATCGCTTGGGGTAAGCAAACGAACGCGGTCCTCACTTGATACCAAAGCAGCAGTTCGGCGATACAAACCCCCCGCTTCGGGCGGTCAGACGCGCTACAACTTTGCCAAGTGATGAAAAACCGCAGTTGGGTGATATAAAACCCGCATTGTGCCCCCCGGACGCCCCTGTATCGTTGATCGGCGACGAAAACATCAAACTCAAACGGAGGACCAATGGGAATACTAGTCGCCATGGCGTATCCAACTTCGCTCTTTGCAAATCAAGCCGATCACACCTATGTAAAATGCAGCACCGGCGGAAAGGCGTGGGGATGCTGGGGAGGAAAATCCGGCGGCAAAGAGCTCCGGCGCGCGACCGGTAGTACTAAACGCGGGGACTGCATCGCACGCCCAGATGAAAAAGCCAACATTAAATGCTACCTCATCAACGGCGTGTGCCACCAGGCCGCGAACCGCATTCTGCTGCCCGCTGGAATCACGGTCAGGGGAGCGCGCGGCTACAGCATTTCGGAAGCATTGTTCGGAACGTATGGTCGGGTGGGTATCTGGCCGTGCTCGTCGCCATTCAACAAGTGTGGGACGACGACTGGAGATCTGAGTGGCTGCGGGATCGCCGCGCTAACCGCCACTTCGGCAGCTGTCGCACGCACTGAAGCCGAGCAATTCGACTGGGTTTACATCAATAGCGTACTGAAGCTTTATGCCAAGGCACCCGGCATCCAGACTCAGCTGCGGAGCGTGCGTGCAGGTCGGGCCCCGGTGGCGTCGTCGATTGCCAAAGCCGAGACGTTCCATGTCGCCCTGTTCGCGAACATGGCGGAATACAAGCTTGGACCGCTGCTCGACCGCAATCTGGAACGAAAGCTTCTAACGATTCGACGAGATACAGAGCGCAAGCGAATACAGCTTGAGCGACAACGCGCCGCCGGAGAGATTTCTGACGAGGAGTTCGTGTCGAAGTTTGACGGCATCACAATCGAATTTCAGGACAAGATGGCCAGCGCACTGAAGCCGGCCGAATATGTGACTCTCTTTGACGCGAAGCCGGACGAACGCTTTGTACTTTCAGACAAGACCATCGTGAAGAAAGAATTCGGGATTTAACACTGATTCACGCCTTGTGTCAGGCCGGCATGTTGGAAGCTTCGGAGCATGACGGATAAGTACGGTCCACGCCTAACGGGCGAGGAGTACGACCGACGGATCGTTGCGTTGCATAGCGGATTGCCCCCGATCCCATCCTGGGAGGAGGATCAGCGAGTTCGCCGTGCAGCGCTCGATCTGGCCATCGATCACCGGCTGGGGCGGGGTTTCCCGCAGGATCGCCGAGACGCATTGTGGACCATTCAGCAGAGATTGGATCGCAAGCGCATCAAGTTCATGGGCACATACCTTCTCAAGCGCCTGTTCCGTCGGAGTCTCGCTCCCGAAGCCCGCGGTTTGGCTGGATACGTCATAGAACAATATGCGACTATTCTAGACCCTACCGACTTGAGAGCATTCTTCGGGGACGAAGAAGTACGCAATCCAGCCCTTCCGCTCAATGAGCGTGATTGATTTCGAGAGTGCGAATCTCCGGGGTTTTCGGTCCGCCGATTGATTTCCTACGGGGCGGGTTCACCGGGCACGCGCGGCGTTGTAACAGCGAGCCGGATCAAACTCGCCGGAAGCACACGCGCGGATCTCCATAAAAGACGTAAGATGCCCATGCGAAATCGTCTGGGGCGGCAACCTTTGTGGCAATTCGGGCATCCTTGACGGCCGCACCGATCGATTTGTGGTTCACAATCAAGGAAGTGTAAAAACGTTTTGCGAATTCAGCGGCCGCTTTATCGTTGATTTTCCAGCGAGTGCCTAGTAGGTACGCGCCAGTATTCAAGAACGCGCTCGCGAGACCAAAGATGTCGTGGCGGTTTTTCCAGGTTGCAGCCTTTGCGGTTTCACACGCGTTTATGAAGCAGAGGAGCGGTGGGTTTCTGCCGAAGAAAGTTGCGATTGAGCCTGTAAGCATGTTCCTGTCAAATAGCACCAAGCCGGCAGATCGTGGCGTTGCCTCATCGAACGTTGCGTGGCCATTGAAGTGAATGATTTGGAATGTTTGGCCCCTGAGTGTTTTCCAGACGTTACTCCAGGTGGCCTCCTTACCAATCAGCGTACTAAGCGAAATTCCCTCAATTTTGCTAATTGTTTCGATAATCGTGTCCGTTTCCGCCTCGGCTTCCTTTAAATGTTCGTATGTAAGGCCATCGTCGCGTGGCTGTGGACGGGGAACACTGATCAGCAAGATCGACAACGCATCGAGTGACGAACCCAACTGCGTCACCGGCTGGCGAGCTATCATGGGTTGTGCAGCCCCATTCACAAAACGCCCAATTGCGTGTTTCAAACAGAGGAACTCGTCACCGTCATGCATTAACTCCCAGGGGTACTCGAGTAGTTTGTCGTCCATCCCGATTTCAAGAAAAAGTTCCGCCGCTCTTAAATCTGCCTGGACGTACGGTGGCATCATCAAATCGAGTAGCTGAGTACCCAGCTCTGCCATGTCTGCAAAAGGATCGGGAATGTCCACTGCTGCTACCCGATTAGGCTGCTCGGTATTCCCTGAGCGCGCGTCGATTGCGGTTGCGAGTTTGTTAAGTTGAGAGTTGATCGGCCTCAGCTCGGCGGGTCCGAGTGGGCGTTCCTCGATCGGTGGACGAATCGTTGCCCGAAATGCCGGGGTGTACTTCAGCTGATAGAGGCCGCCTAACGCTGCAGCGCTAGGACTAAAGAGTTCTACTTGAGCATTCGGGCCGGCAAGCCAGTCCAGACAGAACTTGACTGTCACCAGGCCCACTCGGGAGCGATGGGATCGCGCACAATCGAGGCTTGGTTGGCTGGATCATCCGCCGTTCTCGGAAACCCTCGATCAACAAGACCGGGCATTTTGTGCTCTGGTCCTAGCTTTACCATTGTGTCTAAGGTTGCAACGGAATCAATCTCCGAGTAAAGAAAGCATTCGGGGTTATCGCATTCCTTTAGCCCGAGCATTTCTCCGACATTGTTGATGCCAAGTGCTCGGATCCGATGCTTTATGATGCTGAGTCGCTCGGACGTCTTATCGCGCCAGTATTGCGGATCGGTTGGGGAGATGGACATTACTGCTCCCGGCTTGCTCGAGTCCGAAATGATGTAGTTCCAGTTCTTTGGCGGCGTTAGCTGTTGATCAATGACTACCAGGTAGGGCGCACGCCCACCCTGTGGCTCGAGTATCTGCTTCACCGCCTTAATCATCTTGGTGAAATCATAGGTTCGCGAGAACTGACCCTGTGCCGCTTTCCACGGAAAATCACGACCAAACGCTTGCTGCGTCTCGCGCCAAAAAGGCGGTACCTCATTCTGCAAGGGTGGCGGAGCAACATCAGCCAGATAGGTACGGGAGAACGTCGCTCGCCGTTTGTCGAAATTGTAAAAGGCTTCGATCTCAAGGAGAGCGGACCAGATTATTCGGCCCAACTCGAGCGACGTTTTCTCGTTCCGAAATAACAAAACCTGCGTAACATGGAGCCCCATCAGGCTATGCCAACCTTCGCGTATGCGCTCGTAATATGCTTGATTCTATCGGCACGCTTGGATTCGTCACCGGCGAAATAGATCGACGCGACATCCACAAGCGTCTGCAGGGCGTCCGAGAATTTGGCTACAGAGCTGAGCCGGCTCAGGCACAGGTAATACAGCTCAGCTGCTTCCATAGGCCTGAATACTCTCGCGCCATGGTCGTCAGTCGCTGTCAGCACGTTGTACGCAGCCTTGTTATGAATATTGCTGTTGGTATGCACTCCGCCTTCGTCTGCCGTAGTGCGGAGATACTTGTCCATATGATCCGGATCGCCAGTCACTGTCGGATCGGACAAATCACGAAGAGGTTTGCCACCTGAACCCAGCCCAGCGCCAAGCTGCCACGTCCATGTACCTACGTCCCGGTCAGGATCTGTGGGATCCCAGTTGGCGATGATGATCCCGAAAATGTCGCTGAAGGATTCGTTCAACGCTCCCGACTGATTCTTGTACACCAGGTTTGACGTGTATTCCGTCACACCATGGGTCAATTCGTGCGCGATTACGTCGAGAAAGCGTGAGTAGCTTATCAGCGTTTCTCCCGGGCCGGCATTCTGCCCGTACCACATCTTGTGGTCATGCCAGACAGCGTTGTGCCACTCCGGGGGGTCCTGTGCACTCGAGTATGTACAATTGACGACGGACACCAAGTCCATCCCCTTGTCATCGATGCTGTCCCGGAAAAGAACAGACTTGTAGAAATTGTATACCTTCGTGGCGTTTACATGAGCTGACACCGCTGCTTTGTTGACCGTCGTCCAGTTGTTGGATGAATTGGTGACGGCAGCTTTCAGCGGCGTGGCTACCTCAATGTCGCCTCCGGCCAGATCATAGGTCTTGATCGATCTGCGAGGGTCGATCATTTCAAACCCGGAGGAAACTCTTCGTCCCCAAAAAGTCAAACCAGTGCCAAGCTCGCCATCACCGAGGCATTCTGAGGGAATGTTGACAGTGGGCGCTGCACTATAGTGGAACAAGACTTTCCCATCGTGCGCATCAACCAGGTAGTTGAAACTCGGTTTCAGCTCTCGAGGAGAGAGTCCAAGCCCGTGACCACTGTGCTTCGCATTGACGAAATCCTTGGGAGCAACTGGTAGTTTTTCGCAGAAATAGGCCAAGTGCCAAGCTTGGTTTTGCTCGTCAAAGAAAAAGGTCAGAGTTGGCGGGGCGACTTTATCAAGAGTGCCACGAGATACTCCGGTGAACTCAGCTACCTCATCGAGTGCCTCGGCTGGGCTTAACGCTGCGACGGGAGCGACATCTTTTACTACGGCAATGTCACCACCTACGTTCACGAGCTCACGGTCTTCATCGAGCTGCACAACGACGCGTGAACCAAAGATGGGAATGGTAGAGGCGGTTTGATCAAACGTGACCAGCTTGTCGTTCGAGTTGGGGACTTGCTGGGTTCCCTTTAGTCGAATGTTCGGCATCACTTCCGGTCGTTCTGGCGAGGCCAGACCACGAACGGTTGGGCGCTGATCTCGGTCGAGAACCCTGCCCACATAAAATCGTGCCGCGGCTTCGTCGGTGGTGAACGTCCGGAGGCGGTCTTCGGCCTTGGCAGCAATTCCGATCCCTCGGACTGAGGGGCTGGACGTACCGATTTCGCGCAGGTCTTCCTTTTTCATATCGTACACGTTGTAACTGATTTTCTGGAATCCGTTCGGCATGTGACATCCACAAGGTTGAAGGTTGCATCCAATGGTATTGTCGCGTTTCTCCTTTAATGGAATCTTTATCCGAAACTGGGAGTCGGCCGCCGCTGGCATAGGCGACCGGCCCGGTTTTCGGACCGTGCCCTACGCAGCTGGGCAGAGCGTGTCCGCGATGCCCATCAAGAGGCGAATGGCAGCGGCGATCTGCTTTCCCCACATCGGAATTTTTTCGATGAACGGTAGGGCCTTTTCCAGAAACGACTTGATCCGTTGGTAGTCGCGGCAGAGCGACTTGCCGTCAATACCTTGCAAGCTGCGCGGGCCGGCCGAGGTGTTCAACACACTGTCCAAACCTTGGATCGCGTCCGCAAACTCCTTGTCATTGTCTGCCATGGCCTTTCACCTCAGCTAGGGAATGGAAACATTGCGCGCCTGAGCCTGCCCTCGTGCGAGCTGAGGCGCGTCCTGCTAAGGTAGAGCCTAGCCGACACGCAACAATGCGGTTTTTATATCATCGAACAGTAGGTTTTATATCAACGACCGACATGTTCCCAGGTTTGATTGGCACTCCTGATTTCGGATGACCGGTCTTTCGCTGTCCAAGTAGTCATTAACTCACACCTGACTCCCACCTTCATCGGCCGTGATGTGCGGACTATCAGTCTTTCTGAAACAACTCGGTTGCCAAGTCCAAAATGCCCAAGCTTCAACGTTGGAGCGGATCGAGCAGATCGATCACGTGCGCGTCAATTTCATCTACGATCCTGACTTCCTGACCATCCGCAAGCTGAGTGTCAGCAAAAAACGCTACGAGCCCATGCTTCGTCGGTGAC
>JALYJX010000123.1 GCA_030775065.1 Gemmatimonadota bacterium
CGGCTACTCCGACTCGGGAAAGGACGCCGGCATCCTCGCGTCGTCGTGGGCGCTATACGAGACGCAGGAAAAGCTCGCCGAGATATTCCGCGAAGCGGGAGTGGAGCTCCGCCTCTTTCATGGCCGCGGAGGAAGTGTGGGAAGAGGAGGCGGCTCCCCCGTTTCGCGCGCGCTCGCGGCGCTGCCGCCGGGCACGGTCAATGGCCGCATCAAGATCACTGAGCAGGGCGAGATCATCTCTCAGCAGTTCGGCCTGCTGCCAGTTGCTGAGCGCACACTCGAGGTCACGCTCGCGGGCGTTCTGTTGCAGGAGTTCGACGATTGGCCAAAGGCAGTCTCCGCGGGAGATCTGCGCGAGTTCCGCACAGTGATGACCGACCTGGCGGCGCGCGGCCTCTCCGTATACCGCGAGCTCGTGCACGACGATGACGCGATCTTCCGCCTGTTTCGCACGGCTACGCCAGTCGACGAGCTCGCCGAAGCGCACTTCGGCTCGCGCCCCGCCTACCGGCCGGGTGCGGGGCAGGGGATCACGGGCATCCGTGCGATCCCGTGGGGATTTGGATGGACGCAGATACGCCTCATGCTCACCGGCTGGCTCGGCGCCGGGACCGCGCTCGCGCATTACTCGTCGACGAGTGAAGGGCTCGACATCCTGCGCCGCATGGCCGCGCAGTGGCCCTTCTTCGACGACCTGCTCGGCAAGATCGAGATGGTGTGTGCCAAGACTGACCTCGAGATTGCCCGGGCTTACGTCAAGAATCTCGGCGGTGACCTCGCGCTGCTGTCACGACTCGAGGGCGAGTTCGAGAGCACGGTGGACGCCGTGCTCCGCATCCGCGATAGCACGACCTTGCTCCGCGGCAACCCGGTGCTGCAGTCCGCGATTGCGCTACGCAATCCCTACGTCGATCCGCTGTCGCTGCTGCAGATCATCATGCTGCGACGGAAGCGACAGCCGGGAGAGCCGCGTGAGCCGGCTGAGCCGGGTGGGGACGACCAGGCTCGTGACGCTGTGGATGGCGTCCTCGCGACTACGTTGAGTGGCGTCGCGCAGGGGCTGAGAAATACCGGTTAGACCGCGGGGGGACCCCTCCGCGACCTAGTCGGACGCGTCCTCCAATGCTCCCAGCCGCTTCATCTCAGCTTCGAGGTCCTTCTGTTTTTTCGTGATTTCGGCCTCGTTGGCCAGCCAGAACTTCACGTTGTCGGGGTTTGCCTTCATTTCTCGGATGAGTGAATCCTGATTGTCGTTCGGGCGCATCTTCGCAACTCCAACGGCCATTGCAGTCTGCATCATCGCCATCGTGATCATGGTGAATTCGCGCGCCGAAAGGCCGGCTTCCCGGATGGCGGAATTCATCAGCGGCTCTGATTCGATGTTGCGGACCATGTCGTCGAGGCTTGCATTGTTATCGCTGCGCGTATCGGCCCGCGCGCGGAATGCCTCTTTCTCTGCCGGCGAAAGGTCTTTCCCTTTTAGGGCAATATTGCGCTGAGCCGCGAGGTACTTGTCGTACTTGTCCATGGTGAGCTTGTACGCACTGATGTCTGCGAGCTGCTCATCGCCGCTCTGGGTGGAAGTGCTCGGCGCTGCCGCTGGGGCTCCACCTGTTGCGGCCGCGTCTTTTTCGCTGCTGCAGGCTGTAAGCAGCACAAATCCAAGCAGAAGGGAGCTTCGCTGCCAGCAAACGGTTCGGATTGGCGTGGTCATCGATCGAACTCCTCCTGAGGGGTACATTCCCGCGAGCAGCGAGACAAAAAGCAAAGAGAGTGCCGTGTAGCGCCGTAGGGGCGCGGGCTCCGGGCGGGCTCCGGCGGGCCGCATCCAGGACTCCAAATCCCTCGTAGCGTTGATCAGCGGGAATCAAGCCAGGTGGTGACGGCCACGGCTGCGCACAGCGGAATTCATCTTGCTATATGACTCCAGAGTACGAGGTAAACCTTTCCCGACGGATCCAGCGGAGGTAGCATGAAACGGTGGTTCCTGACTGCAGGGGCGCTGCTCGTCGCCCCGGTGCTTGGCGCTCAGAGCAACGAAATCGGGGTCCAGAGCAGGAAGCTCGCGAACGGCCTCGAGGTGATGGTGATCGAGAACCACGCGGTTCCGATAGTGACGGTCGAGCTCAACGTCAAGAATGGTGCATATACCGAAGGCCCCGAATTTTCGGGACTGTCGCACCTGTACGAGCACATGTTCTTCAAGGCGAACCGCACGATTCCGTCGCAGGAGAAGTATCTGCGGCGCCTGAATCAGCTCGGTGCGCAATGGAACGGCACGACGAGCGAGGAGCGAGTCAATTACTACATCACTCTCGGTGTAGACAGTCTGGTGCCCGGGCTCCAGTTCATGGAAGATGCAATCCGGTACCCGCTATTCAACCAGGACGAGCTCGTGCGCGAGCGGCCGGTCGTGCTTGGCGAGTTCGACAGGAGTGAAGCGAACCCGTTCTTCCATCTGACGAGAGGCGCGGACACGATTCTCTGGTCGCCGGGCTTCTACACCAGAAAGACGGCAATAGGCAAGCGCGACGTGATCACGTCCGCGACCCGCGAGAAGATGAACACGATCAAGGACCGCTTCTACATACCAAACAACAGCGCTCTGATTCTCGCTGGTGATATCACCCCGGCCCGTGGGTTCCAGCTCGCTGAGCAGATTTTTGGAGACTGGCCGCGAGGTCCGGATCCGTTCGCGACTCCGGCTCCGAATCCCCCGCCTCTCACAAAAAGCGCTGCTGTCATCGTCGAGCAACCCGTGAACGGAGCGGCGCTCTATATGGCCTGGCATGGTCCGAGCGTTACGGCAGATCCGGCTGCGACGTATGCGGCGGACGTGCTCAGCACAGTTCTGTCGAATCCATCGAGCAAATTCCAGAAGCGCCTCGTCGACAGCGGGCTCACGTTTGGAGTTGGCCTTTCTTACTACACTCAGGCGCACGTCGGCCCGATCACGGTGTTCGCCCAGACTACTCCCGACAAGGCGCTCCAGGCCCAAAAGGCGATCATGGAAGAGATCGTCAAGCTCGGCGACGAGAATTACGTGACGCAAGCGGAGCTTGCGGCCGCGCAGCGGCAGCTTGGAATACAGGCGCTGTATGGACGCGAGCAGTCATCCGCGTACGCGCACACCGTCGGATTCTGGTGGGCCGTGACCGGGCTGGACTATTACCGGACGTATGTCCCGGAGATGCAGAAAGTCACTCGCGCGGACCTGGCCGGCTTTGCGCGGAAGTACATCATCGGCAAGCCGCGCGTCACCGGGCTGCTCGTGAGCCCGGCCGGTCGCGCGAAGCTCAACGTCACCACCGAACAGCTGATGCAGAACGGAGGCGCAGAATGAAAAAGATCCTGAGCGTCGGGCTGCCGATCGCCATTGTGTTGTCGGCGAGCGCTGGGGCGCAGACGAGCAACGTCACGAAGTTCACAGTCGCCGGCATCCCCGTGATTCACAAGCCCGTCACGGCGAACGAGGTTGTCGCGGTGCGACTTTATCTTCGCGGCGGCGCAGCCAGCCTGACGCCCGCCAATGCCGGCATAGAAGCCATGATGCTCGACGCGGCGACACATGGAACGCAGAAATACAGCAAGGACGCTTTCACGGCGCTTTCGACCGAGACCGGCACGAACATCGGCTTCGAAACGACGATGGACTTTTCCGTTCTCACGATGCAGGCAGTCAGGCAGAACTGGAGCCAGGCGTGGGATCTCTTCACGGAAGCTTCGCTAAAGCCGACGTTCCCTGCCGCGGAAGTCGAGCTTGTGCGCGGGCAGATGGTCGATGCTGCACGGCGTCGATCGGACGATCCCGACACCTACCTCGGCTACCTCGCAGACAGCCTCTTCTATATGGGTCACGCTTACTCGGCCATACCTCGCGGGACAGTAGCGTCGCTGACGGCGATCCAGCGCGACGCTCTTGCTGCCTGGCATAAGAACCGGCTGACGAAGGAAAATGTGCTGATCGTCGTTGTCGGCAACGTCTCTCGCGCTGATCTCACACAAAAAATCCAGGCTGCATTCGCCGGCCTTCCGGCTACCGGGGGAAGGGCGACTGCAGTCAGGGCGATCACCAACGTTACGCCGGAAGTCGTCTTTGTCGAACGACAGCTTCCAACCAACTACATCACCGGCTTTTTTGCCGCGCCGTCGCTTGCAGATCCCGATTATCCGGCGTTCCGCTCTGCGATCGACATGCTGGGTGACCGCTTGTTCGAGGAAGTGCGCACGAAGCGCAACATGACGTACGCCGTCGCGGCCGGTCTCGAGACACGCGCCGCGAATCGTGGGCGTCTCTATGTGACCGCGACTCAGCCGGATACAACCGTGAAGGTGATTTTTGCAACGGTGAAGCAGCTTCAGCAGGGGCCGATTCCTCCCGCGGATGTAGCCGAGAATGTGAATGCGTCACTGACCGCCTACCTGATGGGACAGGAGACGAACATGGGTCAGGCGGCGGCGCTTGGCTTGTGGGAGATCTCGGGCGGCGGCTGGGATAACTACGCGAGATTCATCTCCAGTTACAGGCGAGTGAGCGCCGCCGACATTCAGCGGGTGGCCAAGCGGTACCTGCAACATGCCAGGTTTGTCGTGATCGGAGACCCGAGCAAGGTCACGAAGACTTTGCTAACCTCGTTCTAGCGCGGCAGACTCCGGTCCAAGGCTCGCGCTTGGCCTATCAACACCAGGCCAAGCGCGAACTCGACCAACGCCAGGACAGGATGGAGCGCGGACAGCACCGGTACCGCCGCTCGCAGAGAAATCAGGATATAGGCTTGAAGGATGAACAAGCCAAACAGAAGCCACGTCCAAAGCTTCAATTTTCCGGGGAACCTGCCCGCGTAAGCTGCGATCAGCATGATGATCGCCGGCAGTGCGAGGTAGTGGCCCAACGTTTTGTGCGAAGACCAATCGGTCTGCAGGGCCACAACCACCAGCCCGGCAAGGAAAACCTGCACAAGCACAATTATTAGAAAGACGACGGCGCCGATCAGGTAGACGGTCATGGGCCATCGGCTCATCTGAATCTCCAGGGTGCGTCGTTTGAATGACAAGAATCGGACGGCAACGATTATCGCAGCCACCACTATCGCTGCCGAGGCCGCCTTTGGCCACGGGCCTATTGACAAACAGGTTGGAGTGTTGAAATATCAACATAGTGTTGGTTTTTCAACACGGTCTTGAAACTTCTGAACCCTTTGGTGCGATACGGCATCAAAGAGAGAAGAGCTCCTGACCCACCCATTCTCCTTTCGACCGGACGACATATGATCGGCGCCGCGCTCCTGGGACTCGCGCTGAGTCTGCAGGCTACCCAGCAGGCCTCCACCCCCGCGAATGGCGTCCCCGCCACGCGTACCGTCCCTCCCCCAACTGACACCAGCGCGACCGCTCTGCGCGCGGACGTTCCACCGGTGATAGATGGCAAAGGCGATGATCAGGTGTGGAGATCCACTCCCGTCATTTCCGCCTTCAAACAGTGGCGGCCAACCGAAGGAAAGGCGCCACGCTTCAAGACCGAAGCGAAGATCGCCTACGACGCGTCGAACCTTTACGTCTTCGTACGGGCGTTCGATCCGCATCCCGACAGCATCAAGCTGCTTCTCGAGCGCCGGGACAGCTTCACATCGTCCGATATGATCTGGCTCTTCATCGACTCTTATCTCGACCGCCGCACCGGCTACGAGTTCGGCGTGAACGCAGCCGGCGTAAAGATGGATGCAGCCATCTACAACGATGGAAACGAAGATTTCGCGTGGGACGGGGTGTGGGACGTCGCTACGCGCATTGACTCACTTGGATGGACGGCCGAGTACCGGATTCCGCTCTCGCAGATGCGCTACAGCAGCGATCGAAAGCATACCTTCGGCATCATCATCAATCGGGACATCAACAGGTACTCCGAGCGCGAGAGCTGGCCGCTGATCAGGCAATCCAAGCCAGGGTTCGTGTCACAGTTCGGATTGCTGCATGGGCTGGACGATCTGGAAGCACCGCGCAAGCTCGAGGCGGTTCCGTATGTCGTGACGAAGAGTGCGACAAGGATCATCAGCAATGCGTTCAGCCAGAAGCAAAGCGTGGCCGTAGGCGGCGACGTGAAGTACCGAATCGCCCCCAACCTGACTCTCGACGCGACCATCAACCCGGACTTCGGGCAGGTAGAAGCTGACCCCGCGGTCCTCAATCTGTCTGCGTATGAGTCCTTCTTCGACGAGCGGCGGCCATTCTTCGTGGCGGGCCGGGGGTTGTTTCAGCTGGACGTCAATTGCAGCGCGGTCAACTGCAACGGCGAAAACCTTTTCTATAGCAGACGCATCGGACGAACGCCCCAGCTCGCCGGCGTTTACGGGGATACCGTGCCGGTGCAGCCAACCACAATCATCGGCGCTGCAAAAGTGATTGGTCGGCTCCCAAGCGGTTTGACGCTCGGCGTGCTGGATGCCGTGACGCAGAGAGAGGCGAATCCGGGAGACACCACGTACGATCCGGCGACGAACTACGCCGTTGTGCGGGCAACTCAGGATTTCCGGAAGGGAAACAGTACCATCGGAGCGATGGTCACGGGCGTAAACCGGAGCCTCGACGAATTTTCGTCTCCCTACCTTGCTTCCAGTGCGTACGCGGCGGCTCTGGACTTCCGGCATCGGCTGTTCAAGAATCGCTATCAGATCTCGGGATCCCTCGACAGGAGCCGCGTGCAGGGAAGTCCCTCGACGATGCTAGCGCTTCAGAGAAGCGGTGTGCATAACTACCAGCGCCCGGACGCCGACTTGCCGCTCGACCCTGATCGCACTGTGCTGACCGGCGACGCTGAGGAGCTCAAGTTCGGCAAGATCGGTGGACAGAACTTCAGCTTCGAGTCCGCCTACATGCGACGTTCGCCAGGATTCGAGATCAATGACATTGGATTCCTGCGACGGGCGGATCAGGTGTCGTGGGCCACGTGGGCCGGCCTGTTCGATCGAAAGCCGAAGCTGTTCTACAACAGGTTCCAGCTCAACCAGAACTGGTGGCAGTACTGGACCACTGACGGCCTGCCGCTCGAGGCGGGCTACAACACCAACATGCACATCACGTTCAAGAACAACTGGGGATGGAGCCAGGGTGGCACCATCGGCCAGCTCGGGAAGACTTACGACGACCGCGCAGCGCGAGGCGGGCCCGCGGTTCGACAGGACCGGTACATCGCACCGTGGCTCTTCATCCGGGGCGACGATCGGAACTCGGTGGTGCCTTTCCTGTCGGTCAACTATTTCCGGGGAGCCGGAGGCAGGAGCTCGTCGTTGAGCCTGAGCCCGGAGATCAACTACAAGGTTCTGGGCCGCATGAGCTCCTCGCTGTCATTCAACTGGAGCCATAACATCACGGACGACCAGTTTTATGGAAGGTTCACCGACGGCTCCGGTGAGCACTATACCTTTGCGCACCTCGATCAACGCACAACGTCGGTGACGGCGCGCATTAACTACACATTCACGCCGGACATCTCGCTCCAGACGTACCTTCAACCGTTCGTATCGAAGGGCACCTACAGCAACGTGCGCCAGCTGTCGGCGACGCCGAGGGCGGATGAGTATGACGACCGCTACGCTCCCTATGTCAATCCGGCGGTGAACAGCGATCCGGGTGGATTCAACTTCAAGCAGCTTCAGTCCAACGTTGTGTTTCGGTGGGAATACAAGCCGGGCTCGACGCTGTTCGCGGTGTGGAATTCAGGGCGGCAGGGGTTCCTGCCACGCGAGGGGACCGAGAGTTTCCGCGGAGATGTGGGCGATCTCTTCGATCTGCACCCCGCGAACACTTTTCTCGTGAAGGTATCCTACTGGCTCAACCGCTAGCGGTTGGGTCGAAAGAGACGCCACGGGTGGGGTGCTGGCAACGGCCGCAGGGACGAGGTATGTTCGACTCGGCGGTCACAACCTCCAGCGTAGTGAAACCCACACCTCACCTTTCTCGGGCCGCCAAGCGAGAGGACGTCATGCGTCGAGTGTTGATGTTGGTCCCGGTTGTTGTAGCTGTAGTGGCTTGTGCGAAAACAGAGACACCGCCAGCCGACACGGCCATGAGTGACGCGACGATGGCTCCGGCGATGGCTCCGGCGATGACCGAGGCCGATGTCGCGGGCACGTGGACGGGCACGTCCATGCCGATTGGATCGGACTCGGTGGTCGCGAAGTGGACGTCGGTTTGCGCAGCGGGAACGTGCAAGGGCAGCAACGAGGGCTCCAAAGTAACAATTCAATGGACATACACGCTGTCCGGAGACAGCTCGGTTGCTGTCAGCCAGCCTTACTCAGAGCCTTCCGTCAAGGGAGGGCAGGTGATCGACACCTGGGTGGCGCGCGTGAACGGCGACAATGTGACGGGAACAGGCGCGATGAAGCTGGCATCCAACCCTGACTCGGTTGTGATGCGCTACTCGTTTACGGGAAGTCGGCAGCGCTGAGTCTCGAGGCGACACGGCAGCGGACTCGCGTTCATGCCGTGTCGCCGATCTCGCGCATCACCGTCTTCGAGCGCTAATTCACAGCGAAACAGTAGAAGTAACCCGCCCCGCCCGACGAGCGGAGGTTGTCCTGACTGCATCCGCGCGAGGGGTGCGATGAATTCCAGGACTTTGAGGGCTCGTCGTCCCGCAATCCCATACGGTCGTGATGTCCGACGATTGCGGCGCCTTCCCCGCCGAGGGTCCAGTTGCCGCACGTCGTGTCCGTGCCACCCGCCATCGCGCGGCCGTCCGGCGCAGAGCCGGTGAGAATGTCGTGCTGATTGACGGGGTCGCCGCGCCCCGGAACCAGCTCGCCTTTCTCGGTGATCGCAGTCTGCTTAGTGAGGTTGCTGTTCGCGCTGTGAAGATCGTCGACACTCTGTGCGATGACGACGCCTTTGGAGTTTTGCCACGGACCGCGACCGATTCGGTCCCGCGCGTTCACCGCCGCTGCGCCCGCAGCCGCAGTGGAACTCAGGTACGCGTGCCAGGTTATACTGCCCGCGCCAGCGGCCGCCCCGAGATCCTGACAATGACGGTCGGCGCCGGCCAGTCCGCCAAGATCGGCGCCTTTGCCGCTACCTGTGCTCGTTACGAAAAACGTCATGGCGTTCGTCGAGGTGCTCTGTTGAGTCGCCGTGCCAGTCTGTTGAGCAGGCGTGCCACTCGTCTGGTCCGCCGTGCCGCTCTGCTGGTTCGCCATACACGCTGACAAGATGAGAGCGGTCGCAGCAACGGCCACATTCGCTTTGCGGTTCATGCGATTCACCTCAGTGCGGGTTGAATACAACTGGAAAATCAAATCATTTTCCGAGCGATGCATGCTGCACTGCTGCGCAAGAAGTATGCGGGAAGCGGACTAACAGATTGAACGGATTAGGCCCAGGACCACTTCAGCCCGCTTGCTTCTGATCCGTTCATCGGTGCAATCCGTTTCATATATTCTCGCCTCCCGTAGCAGGTCGGACTGAAATCCACGGCGGAAATGGCGAGTGATACACCCGGGGTTGATTTGAAACAGCAGCCCTCCGTCGCAACGGGGCCGGGCCTCGTCCGCGCAATCGGCCGGTGGACACTCGTCGCCGCGATAATAAACGGAGTCGTCGGCAGCGGAATATTCGGACTCCCCTCCGCGCTCGCCGGATCTACGGG
>JALYJX010000124.1 GCA_030775065.1 Gemmatimonadota bacterium
CGTTGTGGGACATGCCCGACATCGCCACGCTGAAGCAGCGAACCGGCATTCCCGTGGACTACGTGATACCGTCGAGCGGAACTCCGGTGCTGGTGGATGGAATCGCAATTGTGAAAGGGACCAGGCACCCCAAGGAGGCTCGGCTTTACTACGAGTTCGTGACGACGCCCGAGGCGCTGAACGCCGCAGCCGAGCAGTTCCTGAGAATCCCCGCGCGTACTGACATTCCCGTATCGTCGCTGCCGAAATGGATTCAGGAGGCAAAGGCGGAGATCAAGCCGATGGCTGTGGATCGGCGGGTGATGGCCGAGCATCTCGACGAGTGGATGAAGTACTGGGACACGA
Source organism: Gemmatimonadota bacterium (assembly GCA_030775065.1). Taxonomy (GTDB): domain Bacteria; phylum Gemmatimonadota; class Gemmatimonadetes; order Gemmatimonadales; family Gemmatimonadaceae; genus UBA4720. The sequence continues at coordinate 346 of JALYJX010000124.1, forward strand.
ACATCAGGAATCGCGGGCGCAAGCAGTGACCGCCGGCGCGCTCGCGCTGGAAGGCGTCACGCGGCGCTTCGGAGACCACACGGCCGTTGACGACGTTTCGCTCGATATCGCAGCCGGCGAGCTGCTGGCGCTGATTGGTGCCTCGGGGTCGGGGAAGACCACCACTCTGAGGATCGTCGCCGGCTATGAGGTACCCGATGCCGGAAGGGTGATGCTCGACGGTCGCGACATCACTGCGCTCCCCCCGCAGAAACGTGGCTTCGGCATGGTGTTTCAGCACTACGCGCTGTTCCCCCATATGCCGGTGGAAGACAATGTCGCGTTCGGCCTGGAGGCGCGCGGCATACCAAAGGCAAAGCGCCTCGACCGCGCTCGCAAGGCGCTCGAGTCAGTAGGGTTGGGAAGCGCCGGCAAGCGTGGAATCCAGTCGTTATCGGGAGGTGAGCAGCAGCGTGTAGCGCTCGCTCGAGCGCTGGTGATCGAGCCCCAGGTGCTCCTGCTCGACGAGCCGCTCTCGAATCTGGATCCGACTCTCCGCCAGACGACGCGCGACGACCTGCGCGCGATGCTCCACCGTGTCGGCGTGTCGGCGTTGTTCGTGACGCACGACCAGGAGGATGCGTTCGCGATCGCCGATCGGATTGCAGTCATCAGGCGGGGGAAGCTTCTCCAGGTGGGGACCCCGGAAGATCTCTACGACCGACCCGCATCGCTTGGCGTCGCGAGGTTCATCGGTCGGTCGACGATTCTGCCGGCGGAGCCGGTGGTTGGCGGGGAAGAGAGAGCGGCGGTGACGATCGGAGGAGTGAAGCGGGAGTTCTCGGTGATGCGGCCGCCAAACGCAAAATCAATGAGTCGCGAGCTGCGTGTTGTGTTGCGCCCGGATGCTCTCGATCTCCTTCCACCCGACGCTGACGGCGCCTGGACCGGCGAGGTTGCAACGCGTCGATTCGCCGGAGGCAACGCGGTCTATCGCGTGAAGATGGCCGACAACATCGTGATGGAAGTGGAATCACGCGTGATGAGCGTTCGTGAGGGTGAAAGGGTTGGCGTCGGCGTCTCGCGCGCGCCGTTGCCGGTGGTCGAGGCAGAAACGGAGTGAGGCGCGGCGCGGGCGCCATTCCCCGGCCGCAGAAGAGCTGGATGCTCTTTCTGCCGGTTCTGGCGATTCTGCTATGGACCGTCGTCTACCCCAACGCTGCGGTGATCGCGGGAAGCTTCGAGAACGGGCTGGGCCACTGGCGTGAATTTGCCGCGAGCCGGTCAGAGCGCGAGGCGCTGACGACGACGCTGATCATCTCATTTGCGTCGGTCGTGGCGTCATTGCTGATCGGCGTGCCGCTTGCGTTTCTGCTGGGACGATTCGAGTTCCCGGGGCGCCGAACACTCCGCGCCGTAGCAACGCTGCCCGCCGCTCTTCCGCCGCTCGTTGGCGTGATCGCGTTTCTGTTCCTTTATGGTGAGAGCGGACTCGTTACGCGCGGAATCCAGCGGACACTGGGTTTGGTGGAGGCGCCGTGGCGGCTCACGGGCGTCTGGGCGATAATCTTCGTGCACGCGTACACGATGTACGTGTACGTCTTTCTGTTCGTGTCCGCGGGACTTGAGCGTTTCGACACGACACTTGAGGAAGCGGCCGCCGGACTTGGCACGAGCTCGTGGCAGAGACTGCGGCGAGTGACTCTGCCCCTCCTGATGCCGGCTATTGCCGGATCGATGCTGCTGGTGTTCATGACGGCGCTCGGCTCGTTCTCGGCGCCGTACGTGTTCGGTGGCGGCATCCGTGTGCTGTCGACGCAGATCGTCGCGTCCAAGATCAATGGAGAGCTTGGGCTCGCCTATGTCGAGACGACGGTGCTGGCCATCAGTGCCGTGGCGGGACTGGCGTTGTTCAGGTGGCTGGAGCGAAAGCGGAAGTACACGTCCGCCGGCAAAGGCTCGGCGACTCGTCGCGTGATTCAGTCACGTCGCGCGAAAGTGGTGGCACTGACTCTGGCGGTGATCACCGTGCTCATTCTGGTGCTGCCACATCTGATGGTGGTGCTCGTGTCGTTCGCGCGCGACGGAACATGGACGACGCAGGTCATTCCTCCGGAGTACACGCTGGAGAATTACCGACGGCTGTTCTCGGAGCCGCAGCTCTGGCGCCCGATTGCGAACAGTGTTTCGATGGCGCTGATCGCGACCGCGGCGAATGTGGTCGTATGCTTTGTTGCCGCGTATCTGATCGTTCTCAGAGAGTTCAGCGGTCGCCGCCTGCTCGAGATACTGGTCGCTCTTCCGTGGGCGATACCCGCGACGGCGATCGCACTGGGACTTGCGGCGACGTTCAACCAGAATGACCTGGCGACGGCCAGAGTGCTGATAGTTGGGACGTTCTGGATTCTTCCGCTCGCCTACTTCATTCGGGACATACCTCTGGTTGCAACCGCGGTTGAGGGCTCGCTCAGGCAGATGGACCCGTCGCTCGAGGATGCAGCTCGCGGACTGGGCGCTTCGTGGTGGCTGACGATGCGGCGCGTGGTGCTGCCGGCGGCGCGACCAGGGCTTGTAGCGGGAGCGCTGCTCGCGGCGGTGACTGCTGTCGGCGAGTTCGTGGCGAGTGTGGTTCTGTACACGCATGCGAACCGGCCCATTTCCATCGAGATCCTGGCGCAGCTGAGAGCGCTCGCGTTCGGAACTGCCGCAGCCTACAGTGTGCTGCTGATACTCCTGGTGCTGGTGATGACGCTGACGGCGCGGACGCTCGAGGAAAGAATTGCCTGAGCCATCCGAAAAACGGAAGCGTCGGCAGATTGTCATTGTTGGCGGCGGCTTCGCCGGACTGACTGCGGCGAGGACGCTTCGAAACGTCGACGCTGACATCACTCTGATCGACCGCACGAACCATCACCTGTTCCAGCCGCTGCTCTATCAGGTTGCGACGGCTTCACTGGCTCCGAGCGATATTGCGGCCCCGATCCGGTGGATACTGCGTCGGCAGCAGAACACTGCAGTGGCCCTCGGCGAAGTGATGAGCGTGGATACGGCGGGAAAGGCCGTCTGGCTCGACGACGGCCGCGAGATTTCCTACGACTACCTCATCCTCGCCGCCGGGTCACGACATGCGTATTTCGGGCACGACGAGTGGGAGCCGGTGGCGCCGGGACTCAAAGCCATCGAGGACGCCTCGGAGATGCGGCGGCGGTTTCTCCTGGCGTTCGAGCGCGCGGAGGCATCGACCAGCGATGCCGAGGAGGATGCATTGCTGACCTTCGTGATCGTGGGAGGTGGACCGACGGGGGTCGAGCTGTCGGGTGCGCTGCCGACAATCGCGCGGAAGGCGCTGTACAAGGAGTACCGTCACATCGATACTCGCAGGACACGGGTCATCCTCCTCGAAGGTGGTCCGCGGCTTCTTCCCTCCTTTCCCGAATCGCTGGCGAAAACAGCACACCGCAACCTTGGTGAGCTGGGCGTTGAGGTGCGGACGCACTCGGTGGTCACGCGCATCGAGGCCGACGCGGTATACGTTGGAGATGAGCGGATACCAGCTTGTACGGTATTCTGGGCAGCGGGGAATGCGGCGTCGCCGCTGGGTAAAACTCTCGGTGTTCCGATGGATGAAGCGGGCCGGATCAGAGTCGAGGCAGATCTCTCCATTCCCGGCCATCGCGAGGTTTTCATCGCCGGCGACATGGCACTCGTGGAACGCGGCGAGATGCCACCGGTGCCGGGCGTCGCTCCGGCGGCGAACCAGGAAGGCCGTACCGCTGCGAAAAACGTGATGCGCCTGATGCGCGGAGAGCCCACGAGGCCATTCCGCTACCGCAACAAGGGAGATCTCGCTGTGATCGGGCGGTCGCGCGCGATTGCCGATCTCGGAAGGATTCGCTTCACCGGCCGTCCGGCGTGGCTTTTCTGGCTGACACTTCACATCATGTATCTGGTGGGATTCCGAAACCGGCTGAGTGTGCTGCTTCAGTGGGTATACGGGTATTTCACCTACCAGCGAGGGGTCCGCGTGATCACGAACCGCGAGCGAGACCCGCGCCGCTAGCTCTGCGTAGTGAAGTAGCTTGGCGCAGCGAGAGGTTTTGGAGAGTCGACAACGATTGCAGCGTGATTGCGATTTTTCGTGATGCGCCGCAGGATATTCAGGGGACATAATTGGTGGTTAGCCGCGCCGATAATCGTTGGCTATACTAAAGGCATGACAAGGATCGAGAAACTCGAGCGCGAGGTTACGGCTCTTGATCCTGACGAGCTCTCGGAATTCCGGCGGTGGTTTGCAGACTTTGATGCCGAGGCGTGGGATCAGCAGCTTGAAGCTGACGCCGAATCAGGTGCCCTGAACGCATTCGTTGCCGACGAGGTCGATGCGCATCGTGCAGGACGTTCGCGGCCGCTTTGAAGCATCACGCGTTGCCAGGATTCTGGCGGTGCTACGACTCCTTGCCAGCGGCGGTCCGCGGACTCGCCGACAAGAACTTTGCCTTGCTCAAGGCTGACCGTCGGCACCCATCGTTGCATGTAAAGCGGGTCGGCCGGTTCTGATCGGTGCGCGTCGGCCTCCACTGTCGTGCGCTCGGTGTCGACGTCGATGACGGCATCTTGTGGGTCTGGATCGGAACACATGCCGAGTACGATACCCGGGTCGGCTAACCACTCGCTGAAATTGATACGCGATCTGATGTTGCTCGCTTCGGTTGCTCTTATATGATTCGCATGGCTAGCTGGTGGCGTTAGGCCACGACCTCAGACACTCTGACGAGCGCCTCACTTCGAGTTTCGGCGGCGATCAAGAGATACGTGAAATCGACTCGGTTAAACCGGGCCCAAACAGTGAACCGCACAGACGATGACACTGCGCGATTGTCGCGCGATTGGCTGGGACGCACGCGATGGTTCGCGGCCGAATTCCTGGTTGTGGTGACAGGCGTGCTCGTGGCTTTGGCCGTCCAGGCGTGGTATCAGGGAATCAGCGATAGGCGTAACGAACACGATTACCTCCGCCAACTCGCTTCAGACCTAAGGGCAACTGAGACATCGATGGCGCGCGTCGATTCAGTTAGCCGCCGCGGAGAACACGCTGGTACGATGCTGGTCCGCGCGTTCAACGATTCTACGCTCTCACGTGACTCGGTGCTACATTGGCTCGCCGGCATGGGTGGAGTGACATTCAGGTTACCGGTCATGGGAACCATCGAGGCATTGATCGCGTCCGGAGATCTGAGACTGATTCGCGACGATTCGCTGCGTGCAGCGATCGCAGCCTATCTTGACGAGACCCGCTCGCTTACCGATCTGTACGGAAAGGCGATGGAGCGATGGTACCAGGGGCGAGGCCAGCTGCGTGAGCTTGCGGAGCCCTTTGACGCTGCGCTAATGGCGGGCAACCTGCGGCGCCCTGGTGACGTTCGCGGTAATCCGTTGTTTGATCCGCATCCGGACGGCTCGAAGCATGTGGCGTTCGGACTTGACCCGCAGTCATTCCTCCGAAGCCGGCGCGCGTACGCCGTGCTCGCGGAAATGAACACCACGAAGTCACTGTTGTGGACCGTTCGCAGCGATTTCGCCGAGAACGCCACCGAGTTACGTGCTTTGGTCGATCGGCAACTGGGGAATTAGCGGCGAACATCCGAATCGACCCAGCCGGCTACTTTTCGCACCGCCGGGAAATCGGTTGCACGCACTCAAGGGCGATCGCAAAGGCCAACACGCGATTTCGATCAATGATCAGTGGCGTGTCTGTTTTCGATTTATCGACGGTGATGCATACGACGTCGAGGTCTGTGACTACCACTAGGCAGGAGAATACAGTGACTATTCCAAATACCCGGGAAATGACTCGCCGGCCTACCCACCCAGGCGAGATGCTGCGTGAGGATTTTCTCCCGGACTACGGGTTGAGTGTGGCTGGGCTTGCAGAGGCCGCCGGTGTCTCGCGGCAGTCGGTCAACGAACTTCTCCTTGGCCGTCGGGCAATCAGCCCGGAGATGGCGCTGCGTCTGTCGCGGCTGTTCGGCAACTCAGCAGAGTTCTGGATGAATGCGCAACGTGCCGTCGATCTCTGGGAGGCTAGACGGGCAATCAAAGCCGACGTAGCTCGCATTAAGCCGCTCTGTGTCGCCTAAACGAAAGTTGCTGCTGACAGCGCATAGGATTGCATCATTTAACGCGCGCAGCATGACGCCTATTCAATTAGACCAGGATGGCGATCTAGACCGCCGCTTCTCCGGCAACATCCGGCGGCGTCCTGACCTTTCTGCCGTCGTCGACGCCCAGGCCGATGAAGAGAGTCCCAAGGACGAGTAAAGCGGAAGTGACAAACGGCACGCCTTTACCGAACTGATCGTACGCGAAGCCTGCCCACAGCGGTATGACCACTCGTGCAATTCCACCGTATGCCTGCTGAACGCCCATGTAGAGGCCACGCTCGGTCGCCGGAATTACCCGAGAGAGCAGCGACGTTACGCAGGGAAAAGTGAACGCCGTTCCGACAGGAATGCAGGCGATGACGAGCGCGAGAAGTGCGTAGTTCTGCACAAAGGGAAAGGCGAGCAGCCCCGTGGAAAGCAGTACGAGGCCGATTCGGGAAAGCTGCGCTTCCCCAAATCGCTCCACCGCCCATCCGAGCACACCCGCTCGCGTAACTACCGATATCGTTCCGATGTAGGTGAAGAAGATCCAGATCCTGCGCTCAGTGATGCCGAACCGGTCCATCAGGAACAACGCGAGAATCGCAGACATTCCCGAGAACGCTCCCATCGCGATCGCGTAAATCCAGATCAGACGCGGGCCGGGCTCACGCGCATGTGTGATGACATACGCAATCGCCGCGCGCGACGCACCCTTTGCCTTCTGCAGATGCGTTCCCGCGTGCACCTCGCGCGACTCGCGAAGGTATTTCCACGCGAAAGCCATGTTGATGATGCAGAGTGCGGCCGCCGCGAGCCCCGGACCCGAACGGCCCGCAAGCAGCGCGAGCGAACCAAGCGGCGGGCCGAGTGCGACTCCTACATTCGTTGCCGCTGAAAGCCACCCGAGCGCTTTGGCGCGCGACTTGGGCTCGGTTGCATCGGCAACGTAAGCCTGAATTACGCCAACAGTCCCGCCCCCGGCCCCCTGCACCACTCGCGAGAGCAGAAGGAGCCAGAGGGAGTTCGCGAATGCAAACACTACATACGCAACAGCCGCGGCGCCGAGTCCGATGAGCAGCGCGGGGCGGCGGCCGTAACGGTCCGAAAAGCGTCCCCACATCGGCGCGCTCACAAGCTGAGCCGCCGTAAAAGATATGATCAGCAGCGTCACCATCAGCGCGCTCGCGCCCAGCGTCCGCGCGTAGAAGGGCATCAGTGGGAGGATCATCAGGAGCCCCACCATGTCCACGAATGCCGTGATGATGAGGATCAGGAGCTTCTTGAACACTGCTACTGCCCCGTTTTTCCCAGCGCCGCAGGAGGCACTGCCCGTCCGACTACTCCGGCCAGTGCGATGATCGTGAGGAGGTAGGGGATCATTTCGATGAACTGCGACGCGATGATCTGATTTCCCTGAAGCTGGATCTGAAGAGTCTCCGCCGCAGCAAACAGCAGGCAGGCGAGCGCGGCGCGCACGGGGTCCCAGCGCCCGAAGATTACCGCCGCAACTGCGATGAAGCCTCGCCCTGCGGTCATCTGATCGGTGAACTGATGCTGGTCGAGCGCGAGGTAAACACCGCCGAGACCTGCCAGTATGCCCGAGAGCGCAACGGCTGCATACCGGACGACCTTCACACGAATGCCGACGCTCTCGGCAGCCTCGGGATGCTCGCCTACCGCGCGCACCCTGAGCCCGAATCGCGTGCGGTATAGCAGAAACGCGAGAACCGGTGCAGTGAGCAGGCCCATCCAGAGGAGCGGATTGTCGAACCCAAAAGCACCTTGACGCGCCGTGAATCCACTGATGCGAGGAGAATTCGATGAGCTGTCGAAGGCCAATTTGAGAAAGAAGCGCGTAACTCCGATCGCAAGAAGATTTATCGCGATTCCAACTACGACCTGATCGGCTCGGAAGCGAATTGTCGCAACGGCATGGATCAAACCGATGGCGAGCCCGCCGAGAATTCCGCACAGCACGCCAATCCACACGCTACCGGTATAGTACGCGCCCAGCGTTGCCGTGAACGCACCGGTGAGCATGAACCCCTCGAGTGCGAGGCAGATTATTCCCGCGCGCTCGGCGATCACGCCCCCGCTCGCCGCGAACAGGTACGGTATCGCGATGCGAAGCATCTGCGTCAGGAACGTGAACGGATTCATGCGCGCGCTGGTTTTCGAGCCTGCTGAAGTGCGCGGCGCACTTCAGGGACAGACATCGCCACGGCGAGAATCACGACGCCCTGGAGCACTTCGACCATCTGCTTCGGGACAACAGCGTGGATTGCCAGTCCGCCCTGGGAGAGAGTCGCAAAGAACAGGGCGGCGAGAATCACGCCGAGCGGGTGGTTTCTTCCCACGAGTGCGACGGCGATGCCGAGGAACCCGGAGCCGCCGGCGAATCCATCCTCGTAGTAGTGCTTGTAGCCGAGGACGTAATTGATTCCACCCAGTCCCGCGATCGCTCCGGAGAGCGTGAGCGCGCGGAACCACACGCCGCCGACATTCACTCCGCCGTATTCAGCCGCGTCAGGCTGAAGGCCCACTGCCCGGAGATCATAGCCGCGGCGCGTACGAAACAGGAAAAACCACACGGCAACCGCGGCGAGAATCGCGACGATTATCGTGAGATTCGCGGCCGAGCCGTGGAATGCCGGAATGAACTCGTCGAGCCGCGGAACAGATCCGGCATGGATTTCCGGCGTGTGCAGCGTTTCCGGGACGTGCAGACGAGTCGCCACGATCCAGTTGAGCAGCGCGAGGATCACGAAGTTGAGCATGATGGTCACGATCACTTCGTGCGCGCCGAATCTCACACGGAGAAAACCGGGAATGGCGCCGACGATACCGCCCCCCAGGGCAGCAGCCAGCATGCACAGCGGTATGGCGATGGCTCCCGGAATTACGGGCGAGAGAATCAGCCCTGCGATAGCGGCCAGGAACCCTCCGGCAGCAAGCTGACTCTCCGCACCGACATTGAACAAGCCGGCCCGGATTCCAAGGGACACCGCGAGGCCGGTAAAAGTCAGCGTGGTGGTCTTGTAGATCACCTGACCGAAGCCGTAAGCGTTGCCCCACGTTCCCTCGAGAAGCAGCCCGTAGACGTGTGCGGGCGACTGGCCGTAGCTCATGATCAGGATGTCGCCGCATATGAGCG